>JAJZNH010000340.1 GCA_021811745.1 Acidobacteriota bacterium | reverse complement strand
GCCGACGGCGAGGACGCACGTCGTGCCGAGACTCGCTGCGGCGCCCGACGTGTACGCGGCGACCGCCTCCGCCGGCGTCACGGCCTCCTCGGGCGAGAGGGCCGTGCCGTCGCGGCCGCGGCGCGCGACGGCGCAGCGGATCCCCGCGAGCGCGTCGGCGGTCTCGATGGGGGCGTCGGAGCCGAAGGCCACGGTCGCTCCCGAATCGAGGAGACGGCGCAGCGCGTCGTAGGCTGCCAGTCGCGGCGCAGCCTCTGGAAAATTCCGCCGCGCTTCGTCGTGGAAGGCGCCAAACCGGGGGATCGCCGCGCGCACTTCGTCGAGCACCAGAATGCCGGAATCGAGTCCATCGTCGAGATCGGCGCTCAGATAAGCGATCTCGTCGGCGAGATCGATGAGTTGCGCTTCGAGCGGCGGAAAGCGATCGGGATAATACTCGGCCAGCTCCGGATGCTCCGCCGAGGAGTAATCGCGCGAGTGCTTGACGATGCCCTCACGCACGGCCAGCGTAAGATTGAGGCCGCGAAAGGCGGGAGAGCGCTCCTCGAACCAGGTGACGATGCGCAGGGCGTGCAGATTGTGATCAAAGCTGAGTCCGTGGGCGCGAAGAGCGTGGTCAAGCGCCTTTTCGCCGGCATGGCCGAAAGGCGGATGGCCGATGTCGTGCGCCAGCGCCAGCGCCTCGGCGAGAGAAGCATTCAGGCCCAGCGTATGCGCAACCGTACGCGCGATCTGAGCGACTTCGAGCGTATGCGTGAGCCGGCTGCGGAAGTGATCGGCGGGTGGATCGTCGGGCAGGCGCGTGAAGACCTGGGTTTTGCCGGCCAGGCGCCGGAAGGCACGCGCATGCAGCACGCGCGCGAGGTCGCGTGCGAACGGGGAACGGTAGAAATGGGAGGGTTCGGAGTAAGCACGCCGGGCAAGTTCGCTGTCTGCGCCGTCGCGGACAGCGAGCCCTGCGGGCAATGGGAGAGGCGTCGCGCTCGTGCTCGCCATGGTGTGCTTATTGCGGCTTGACCTGTCCGATGGAGTCTTCCTGCTTGGCAAGTTTCACGCGCGCGCTCTCCAGCTTCTTCTGCACTTTGCTGACGTCACCGGGCTCGACGTCGGCAGGCGCGGACTTGGCAAATTCGGCCAGCGAGAGCTCCCACTGCGCGGCTGCCAGGCGGATGCGCCCGGTCTTCTCGTAGAGATCGCCGAGGTGCATGTGCACGGTGGGATCGGTCTGGTCGCGCTCCACGGCCTGACGGAGATTATCCTCGGCCAATTCGTAGTCGCCCAGCTTGAAGTAGACCCAGCCGAGCGAGTCGAGGTAGGCGCCGTTCCAAGGTTCGAGTTCGACTGCTTTACGGATGAGCTTCAGCGCTTCAGGGAGCTTTTCGCCCTTGTCGGCCCACATGTACCCGAGGTAATTCATCGTCATGGCATTTTGCGGGTCGAGATCGAGCGCCTGTTTGAAGTACTGCTCCGCCGGTTCCAAGTGCTTTTGCCGCTCGGCCAACTCGCCGCGCAGGAAAAGCAGGTAGGTCTTGTCGGCCTTCTTGGTGCTCAGCGGTTCAGCGTTGTCGATGGCCTCTTCGGCGTCCTTCCAGCGGCGCAGCCGGATATCGATCTGCGCAATGGCCTGGTACACGACGCGATCGTCGCTGTTGCCATTGAGCAGGGACTTGGCCATGTTCAGGCCTTCGTCCGTCTGACCATGGTCAGCCAGTTCGGCGGCCAGCATGAGCTTGAGGTCGCGGTTCTTGGGATCGGCGGCAACCGCTTTGCGGGCCACGTCGATCGCCTTATCGAATTCGTGCGCACTGCGGTAAGCATCGACCTGGCCCTGATAGCCGCGAACCGCCGAGTCGCCGCCCAGATCGATCATCTTCTGGTAGGTGGCTACCGCTTGATCGATCTTGTTCTGCTCCAGATATACCGAGCCCAGCCGCCCCAGGAAGATACTGCGGTTGTTCTTCTCTGCGCTGGTGTACGCGCCGTTGGCGTGAGAAGTGAGATCCACCATGTTCTGGTAGGTCTGCGCTGCCTGGTCGAGGCGTCCCAGGACATCGAGGAGCATGCCCTCGTTGTATCCGGCTTCAAGCGAAGAGGGATCGAGCTTACGGGCCTTGCGCACCGTGACCAGCGCATCCTCGTATTTGCCGAGCCGCCTCTGGATTTCCGCAATATGGATAAGCGCTTCACTGTTCTCCGGATCGGCGGAGGCCAGATCCTGATATTGCTTCAGCGCTTCATCGAGCTGATCGTCGTTGAGCAGCGCCTGGGCCAGAGCGTCCATCGTCTGCAGGTCGTCGGGCTGCATCTCGGCGGCGCGCTTGTAGGCCGCGACGGCGTTCTGGGTTTGTTTGGCCTGGTCGTACAACGAACCCAGCGTGAACTCCATTTTGGGCGTGCGCTGGTTTTCCGGCACCGCTTCGAGGGTCTTGATCGCGTGCTGAATATCGCCGCTGGTGGCATAGAGACGGACCAGGTTGAGAACCACGTCTTCAGAATCCGGCTCGATGGCTTGTGCTGCCTGGAACTCGTCTTCGGCCTTCTTCGGTTCATGCTTCACGGTGTAGAGCTGACCCAGAACCATGCGATTCTCAATGTTCCGCGGCTGAAGCTGGACGATTTTTTCGAATTCGGCAATGGCCTGATCGAGAACCGCGCTGTTGGAGGCCGATGAACCGCCGTCCTGCCCTTCACCCAATTGGCGCAGGTAGATACGGCCCAGGAGCTTGTGGGCATCGACATCGTCGGGCGAGTTTTTGAGCAGATTCTTCGCCGTCGTCTCGGCATCGTGCACGCGGCCGGTGCGGAAATAAAGATCGGCCAATTCGTCATTCAGCGAAGGCGAATCGGGATCGGCATTGAGGGCCAGCTTGTATTCCTCAATGGCGCGCGTGACTTCGTCGGGCCGGCCTTCGGCGATGGCATTGTCCTCGTACATTCCGGCGAGTGCCGCATGGTAGTATGCCAAGGCGCGATTCGTCTGCTGGGTACTTGTCGCGGTGGCGGGAAGCACGGGTTGGCTGGCTGTCGGAGCGGCCTGGGCACAGACGGCCGCGCCCGGAGCCAAGACCAGAGTGACAGCGAGGGTGAGCCCGGAGGCAGAGGCGTTCGACATTGATCTCATCATGCTGGGGATACCGCGCCCTTCCTGTCGGTTTCGCCGGCACTGTATAGCTTGGAAAGCCAAAGGGCGACGCCGGCAGCCATGGGTCCTATTGTACAGACGAAATTGGCAGCCGTTTGTCGCGCCGGAACCGCGATTTCAGGAAAATGGCTTGCCTTGGCCGGTTCGGAGCCGCGCCGCCCTGTTTTCTTCGCCAGCATTCCATGGCCGGTTCCGGGCGCACATGACCGGAGCCATTGGACGCCGAAAAAGGCTTCCGGTTGGAGAGGGGGATGGCAGTGGGGGTTGGCGCCCCACCGCTGTCTGGACATCCTCTTCGCCAAGCTCCGGTGCCCGGCCAGCGAGCCGGAGCTACGGGATTTCTGCGCGGTGGAGAAAGGCCGCTCAGTGCCGGAAGTGGCGGATACCGGTAAACACCATGGTCAGCGCCAGCTTGTCGGCGGCGGCAATTACCTCTTCATCGCGCACCGAGCCGCCCGGTTGGATTACGGCCGTGGCGCCTGCCTGGGCGACGGTCTCCAGTCCGTCCGGGAAGGGGAAGAAGGCGTCGGAAGCAGCTACGCAATCCTTGAGAGGGAGTACGGCCTTCATCGCGCCAAATCGCGCCGCATCCACGCGGCTCATCTGGCCGGCGCCCACGCCCAGCGTCTGTCCGTCGCGGGCGTAGACGATCGCATTCGACTTCACGTGCTTGCACACGCGCCAGGCGAAGAGCAGGCTGCGCAACTCTTCGGGGCTCGGCGGACGTTTGGTGACAACTTTCAGCTCCGATTCATTCACGCGGGCGGTATCGGCATCCTGGAGCAGCAATCCTCCGGAAACATTCTTGACCACCGGGCACGGGGGCGCGGGGCGCAGTTGCACCAGGCGCAGGTTTTTCTTGGCGGCAAAGATCTCCCGCGCCTCGGCGCTAAATGCCGGCGCAGCGACGGCTTCAACGAAGAGCTTGGCGATTTCGCCGGCGGCCGCTCCGTCCACCTCGCCGTTGATGCCGATGACGCCGCCGAAGGCCGAGACGGGGTCGCAGGCAAGAGCCTTCCGATAGGCATCTAGAATAGAGGCGCCGGTGGCGGCGCCGCAGGGATTGGTGTGCTTGACGATGATGGCGGCGGGCTCCGCGAACTCCTGCGCCAGCTCCCAGCAGGCATCGAGATCGACCAGGTTGTTGTAGCTGAGCTCCTTGCCCTGCAACTGCTGTGCGCCGGCGATGCCCTGGCCCGAGCCGTCTGCGTAGAGTGCGGCGCGCTGGTGAGGATTTTCTCCGTAGCGGAGGGTCTGCGCCAGGGGAAAATTGATGCGCAGCGTGGAGGGGAACGCCGCGGCATCGGGCGCCGCGGGAGATTCCGGAAGAGGCGCCTCGGCAATGCGCTCCAGGGTGCCGGCGATGGCAGCGTCGTATGCGGCGGTCGTGGCAAAGGCCTGCTTGGCCAGCCGCCAGCGGGTGGCACGGCTCAATGCGCCGTTGCTGCTTTTCAACTCTGCGATCAGGGAAGGATAATCGGCAACCTGGGTCACAATGGCCACGTCTTCGAAATTTTTGGCGGCGGAGCGAACCATCGATGGACCGCCGATGTCGATGTTTTCAATCAGATGACCGAAGGCGACGCCGGGCTGGGCGGCGGTCTTCTCGAAGGCGTAGAGATTCACCACCGCCATGTCGATGGGCTGGATGCCGTGCTCGGCGACGGCGGCCTCGTGCTGGGCGTTTCCGCGGATATAGAGCAGGCCTCCATGCACGCGCGGGTGCAGGGTCTTCACCCGGCCATCGAGCATTTCGGGGAACCCGGTCAGGTCGCTGATGTCTTTCACCGCGAGGCCTGCATCACGCAGTGCTTTGGCTGTACCGCCGGTTGAGATCAACTCCACGCCCAGTTCCGCCAACACGCGGGCAAACTCCGCCAGGCCGGTTTTGTCGGTCACGCTCAGCAGGGCGCGCCGGATCCGCTTCTGCTCGACATCGGAAGGCACCGTTCGTCTCCTTGGGGTCAGATTGTGAGGGGTCAAGCCGCTGTTGTACAACTGCGGACGCCGGCAAAATGGCCGGCATGAATTCAGGCTTCCAGTTTCAGAGTACAACGTGGCGTTGCGGATTGCTTTGTGGGGGAGGAGCGGACTGCTGCGGCAGAGATGGGCGTCGATTGTACGAGCGGAGGATATTCGTGATTGACAACGGAACTCGCGAATTGATAGATGCTAGAGCATCTAGATGGAAGGATATTTACAGGGAGAATATCGATGAAGCTTCATGCATTCCTTGCAGCGGGGACAGCTTTTTTCATGTTGGCAGGCGGTGTCCATGCGCAGATCGCGGTTTCAGCAAACGACGGGAAACAGATGCGTCCAGGCGATGATCCGCCCGGCATGCGGCCAGACACGATTGCCACCATCGACATGAACCAGTCCTCGCCCAAGGTGCTGGCGACGATCGAAGCTCCGGCGAGCATGATCGGGCCGCCCAAGGCCGTAGTCGTGGCCCCGGATTCGAGCATCGCTATCGTCACCTGCGGACAAAAGCCGGACCCGGGCAATCCCGGCAAGCTGACGCTCGCCGGTACGGTCACGGTGCTCGACATTTCCCATCCGCAGAAGCCGCGCATCGTCCAGACCGCCACGGCGGGGCCGGGCGCGAGCGGGGCCTCGATTAACCCGGGAGTCAACCTGGCGCTGGTGGCCAACACCAGCGGGTCGGTTTCGGTTTTCAGGATTGCGCACAAAAAGCTGACCAAGGCCGGCGATGTGCAGATGGAAGACGGCTCAGGACCGACCGACGTAGTCTTCAGCCGCGACGGTAAGAAAGCCTACGTGGTGGAGCGGGGGGGCAACCGGATCTCGATTCTGAACGTGGACGGAACCAAGGTGACACGGACAGGGGAGTCGTTTATCACTGGCCGCATGCCATATGGAATGGTGATTACTCCGGACAACTATGCCGTGAACACCAATCTGGGCGGCGCCATGACGCCGGAGCAAGTAGCGGCAACGGAAGCGGCAGGGCCCCGGCGCCGAGGCGTCCCACTCAGCGGAACCATTACGCTGGTGGACTTGCGGACGGACAAAGTGGTGGATTCGGCGGTGGTCGGGCCGACGCCGGAGCATGTCGATCTCGCGCCGAACGGAAAATACGTCGAGGTTACGGTCGCCAACGGCGCTGCGTCATCGATGACCGATCCCAAATACAAGACAACTCACGGGCTGATGCTGGTGTACGGGGTGGGCGAAGGAAAGCTCACCAAACTGGCTTCGGTGGACACCGGCCACTGGTGCCAGGGGGCCACCTGGAACAAGGACAGCAATGAAATCCTGCTGCAGTGCGCCACGGAACGCGATATCGAGGTGTACAAGTTCGACGGTTCGACCTTGACGCCGGAACCCTCGGAAACGCTGCACTTTAACGCCCGCCCAGGCGCGATTGCGACAGCGACCAATCAGTAAAGAGAGCGGCTCCCCATCTCCAGGCCTGGCACGTGCATGGCCGGCGCCGGGCTTGCCTTTCGGGCTGCAATTCTGCCGCATTCGCGCCATTTCCCGCGCACCCAAATTCCAGTACAGTAAGAACATGGCCAGCTCCCCCCCCGAACCCGCGCTCAACGGGCCCGCTGCGGTCCGCGACCCGGAGATTTTGGCTGCGGAGGGCGTCACGGTTCCTCCGGCGCGGGAGGTGCGGCGGCGCCCCTCGTGGACAAAGACTCCTGCGACCTATGTGCTGGTGGGAATCAACTGCGCCGTCTTCCTTGCCATGGTTTTGCGCGGAATCAGCCCTATGAGCCCCACTGTGGACCAGCTCATGCACTGGGGCGCCAACAACGCCGGCAACGTGCTGGTGTACGGCGAGTGGTGGCGGATCGTCAGCGCCATGTTCCTGCACGTGGGCATCCTGCATCTTGCGACCAACATGTGGTGCCTGTGGAATCTGGGCTTGCTGGCGGAGCCGCTGATGGGCTCGCTGGGATTATTCGCGGCATACATCCTGACGGGCGCGGCGGGGAACCTGCTCTCCACGCTAGTGAACTGGGTCTGGCCCCTTCATGATGGGACGAGTATCGTCTTTCCCGCCGGTGCGGGCGCTTCGGGCGCCGTATTCGGCATCGCCGGTGTCCTGATCGTGCTGCTTAAGTCGAATCGGCTGCCCATCCCGCAGTATGAATTAAAACGCCTGCGCAAATCCGTGATCTATTTCGCGGCGATTAACCTGTTCATCGGCATTTCCATCAGCTTCGGAACTCATGTGATTGGATCGGGCCTGAACATCGACAACATGGCCCACCTGGGCGGATTCAGCAGCGGACTGCTGCTGGCCGTGCCGATGGTGCCGCGTATCGGTTCACCGAGGCGCATGTTTGAGGCTCGGCTGCGGACAGCGCTTCTCCTGATGGTCGGGTTGCTGGTGCTCTTCGGATTCTATGTGGCGCACGTCCCGCCGCCGCAGAATTAGAGTTCCCCGCTTCAGAGTTGTGGCACAAACTACGAACCGCTGAGCGCGGACGAAGAAAAGCGCTTGCTGGGCGGAGGGAAGGGCCTGGAGCCGATCTTCCGGCTGGGGAACGACGCGTAGCGCAACGGAGCTGGCGGGGCAGGGAAACGTCCATGCTTATGCTCCCCGCGCGCGCTGCATCAGCTCCATGCTCAAGTCTAAGCTCAAACCCGCCGTTGGGAACTCCGGGCGTGAGCTACCGCGTGGCCGTCGCGGCGAATTTCTTCACCATCGCGAGCAGCAACTTGCGATCGCTCTCGTTCAGATTCGAGGAATAGCGGCGAATCTGGGTGAGAAAGCGCAGCTCATCGTCGGTGAGCTTTTGGGTGTTGAGCGGGCGGCCAACCGCATCTTCCGCGAAAAATTGCGCGATGGGCAGGTCGAGCGCCTGGGCGATCTTCGCAAGCGTGTCGAGCGAGGGTACGGTGTGGCCGTTCTCCACGCGCGAGAGGTAGCAGCGCAGCAAGCCGGTTTTCTTTTCAATGTCGCCCTGGGAAAGCCCTCTCTGCAGGCGGAAGGCGCGGATGGTGGTGCCGATCTTCATGGAGATGAGTCCTGTCGATGCCGCACTTTACTCGATTGGTAGCTATCGAACAATTAATATCTCAATAGTTAACATGGGATAGAAGAGAAACGCAAGTGGGAAAGTGCGGCGAATTATTCCCGGCGCAGAGCCTGGCATTCAGCGGCTACGGAAGCAGACACGGATATGGAGAAATTCCGGCACGTTGAAAGGCGGGAGTCGGGGTATCTCGATATCGGCGAGAGCGCTCGTGAACATTGGGGGGCGGTTGTGCCTGGCCGGAGACGGTCGCGATGCGGTGTGAAGAGGCCGCCATGATCCGGCTGCCGGGAAGATCTCCCAAGCCCGCCGCGGATCTTTCGTTTCGCGTCAAGATGACAAGCGGTCGGTGGTTGGGGAAGGGAGGCGGATCTAAGTTGAAGGTGGCCGGCTTCTTGGTTTGGGAGATGGCCCAGCCTGGCACAACCGGGTATTTGGCTTTGGAATGGATGCAGGAAGGACCGCGAACGGAGGCAACCGCTGGCGTATTGATTCGCAGCCTAAAGGCAAAATGGAAATTCCGGCTTGAGAAGATGCGATTCAATGGCTCCTGAAGAAGGCTTTCGCTCCCGAGGGAATGCAATCCACACTGACCCACCACCGCAGGATCGCTGAAGCATCTGTGCCGGGCGCCGGCTCAGATCCCCATTGCCAAACTTGGTAGTCTAATAGCTGTGAAGGTTCCGCAAGATTCGCGCCTGCGCGTTGCGGCCATCGGCTTTCTCAATCCCGCTCCGCTCATGTGGGATTTTGAGCATCCGCCCCTCGGCACCGCGCTCGCGCGCCGCTACAGTATTGATCGCATGTTGCCTTCCGAGTGTGCAGCGCGCCTCGCCTCCGGACAGGCCGACATCGGCCTCATCCCCATCGCCGCGCTCGCTACCACGCCCGGCCTGCAGATTATCCCCGGCTGCACCATCGCCTCCAAGAACCGCGTCCGTTCGCTGCTGCTCGTCCGCCGCGCCGCGCAGCCGCTCCAGGCCATCCGCTCCGTCGCCGCCGATACCGCCAGCCGCACCACCGTCGCCTATTCCCGCGTGCTCTTCCACATGTGGGGCAATCCGGAGGCGCTATTTCTCCCGCTGGCCGCCGATCTCGACGCCATGCTCGACCGCGCCGACGCCGCCATCGTCATCGGTGACCCCGCGCTCCTCGCCCTCGAAGAACGCTCTAACCGCTTCGAACGCACCGGCGAAGAGCTCGTCTACCACGACCTCGCGCACGAGTGGCGCGCTCTCACCGGTCTGCCCTTCGTCTCCGCCGTCTGGGGCATTGCATGCAGCGGAGCTTTGGATGAGAGCATTGCCGAGGACTTCGTCCGCTCCCGCGACCACGGCCTGCGCAACATCGACGCTCTCGCCGCCGAATGGGCCGGCCGCCTCCCCATTTCCGAAAACATCGTCCGCGAATACCTCTCCAGCAACATCCACTACGTCCTCGACGACGAGTGCGTGGAAGGCATGTCCGGCTTCTTCCGCATGGCCGCCGATGCCGGCATCCTGCCTCGCTACGACGTCACCGGCAAAATCCTGGTGGCGCGGTAATCCCGGCCGCGCCGATCCGCGCCGCGCCCTGCTTTCGCACTTCGCATCTTTCCGCGGGATCGCTTGCGAGCACGCGTCTCTCGCCGGGAACGCCGTTCCTTTTTCCACCCACTCAAAACCGCGTTTCACCTACTCAAAGCCGCTCTGGTTCAGGCCGCAACCGACCCATCCCTCCGAATGTCGCATGAAGATGAGGAGGTTAACCATGTCGAAACCCATTGCTTGTCTATCGTTCTGCATCTCGCTGCTGCTTCTGACTCTCGCCGCGCCTGTCTCCCATGCCGTGATCCCGGCAGGAGAAGATATCCAGGCCGACATCGCCCATTCCTTCATCGTGGGCAACACCACCCTGCCGCCCGGCAAATACCACTTTCGCATCCTGCAAGGCAGCGACCTGAACGCCATGCGCGTCGCCAGCGCCGACGGTTCCACCTCGGTCGAATTCCTGGTCAGGCCCTCCATCGATAACCACCGCCCCACCCACACCGAACTGGTGTTCATCCGCTACGGAAAAACCGAGATCCTCAAGGCCGTTTACGTAGGCGGTAGCAAAAACGGCGTTGCCGTGATCGATCCTTCGCGCGAAGAAGCACGCCTGCAGAAACAGGGACAGAAGCCCAACACGCACACTGAGCAAGAGAGTCATTGAGGCACGAGAGTCGGTAAAGCCCAGTCCGTACGTTCCCCGCTCGCCCCGTCGTGCCGCTTCCCGCCTGCGTCCCCGCTCCCCGGGCGTCGCACCGCGCGGAGGCGGCCCGCGCCGGCTTCTCCCATCCCCTTGCCCGCGAGCGGAATTCACTCCTCGAACGTCTCCATTTCCGGCACACCTTGGAACGGAATGTCATCGGGAATTCTGCAGCGCAGGCTGATCGCGGACGATCTCCGAAGCCATGCTTTCGCGGCGCTAAAGCGGTCCTCCAATTGGTGTTGAGCGAGGCCGAGGCGATCAAGG
>JAJZNH010000356.1 GCA_021811745.1 Acidobacteriota bacterium | reverse complement strand
GCGAATGCTCGTTGGCAGGCGCGTCTTTCTTCGCTAGAATTCCGTCTATCAGGCAGAGAGGCCGATCTCAACCCAAGAGGAAACCCTGCACTTGAAAAAATCTTCCCTGTTCTCACCAGCCACAATCGCCTTGTTGGCCGCGGGCTTGTTTGCCGCTGCCACCGTTGCCCAAGCCCCGCAACCCGCGCCGCACCGCATGCCCCACTTCCCCAAGCCTAAAAACCTGCAAGTCTTGCCCAAGAACCTGAACGGACTCCAGGTACGGCAGATCATGGTCGTGTGGGCGCGCTCGCTGGGCGTGCATTGCGACACCTGCCACGCGGCGGATCCGCACAAGCTCAACCGCTTCGGCCGCCCTGAGCTCGACTTTCCCTCTGACGCCAAGCAAGATAAGCGAACCGCACGGCTGATGTACAAAATGGTGAAGCAAATCAACGGCAATTACATCAGCATGGTGACGGGGCAAAACGGCAAGCCGGCGCCGCCGGTGACTTGCGGAACCTGCCATCGCGGCCATCTCGATCCGCCGAAGTTTGTGCTTCCCAAGGAGCACCCGTTCCCCATGGGAGGCCACCGGCCTGCCTGAGCCTAGCCGGCCCCGGATAACCAGCGGGTAAGCGAATGGCACTCTGGGCACCTCGCAGGGCAGCAGCGGCAGCAGGTGCTGCGGGGTTCAATCGCGGCGCTTGCTCCCCCCCTTGGCTTCAATCGCGGTTCTACGCCGCAGATGGAAACCGTGAAGCGCTTTTGCCCTGTTTCCGTTCCATGTCTGGGTCTGCCGATGACCTTGCAGACCCAGAACCAACCCGTACCTGACGATCCCTTCGATTCCGTTCTGAACCTTCTCGAGATCTCCCCAAACCCGCATCTGAGTAAGCCGCCAGCCCTGCGGAACGCCCCCTTACGACCCGTTACCAGGCCGGACGAAGGCTCAAGCACAAGAACAAGAATGTGTGGATTCCGCGCATCGAACCTGGCCCTAACCCGCAGAGCGGAAAGCCGGGAAACAGCCGCGCGCCAGCCGACAATCGATGGTGGGCCCGGAGGGATTCGAACCCCCAACCAAGGGATTATGAGTCCCCTGCTCTAACCGTTGAGCTACAGGCCCACGTCGTCTGCAACTATTGTATATAGTTGAGATTACAACCATCTTCAGGCCATCTACTGCATACCCGCTTCGGCGCTGCGGTCACTTGTGGTTTCACTTCGATTTTCGGTTCCTCCGTCAGTGTTGCACAATCTCTCGACCGCTACCAGTTCGGAGGACTGAAAGAGATGGGCGCAGCCCAGGAGCATTTGCAGGGGCTTGTGCCCAAGCAGCGGGGCCACGGTGCGCAAATCGACGCCGGCCGCCAACAGCCTTAAGTCCAACGTGTGCCTCAGGCCATGCCGAGCGAGCGCTAGAAGGAGTTCCCGCAGGATACGCTGCAGGTGCCCGAAGCCAGGCTGCCTGAAGACAAAAAGCTGCCCGCCGTGCTCTCCTTATTTGCGGGAGAGCACTTGCCCCCAGCTAGCCGTCGCTGACGGCCTCGACTTCGAATAATCCGGCGTACGTGAGCGGCTCGGTTGAGAATCGAACTGTCGCGGCGGGAACAGGTGAGGCCAAACCATCCCGGAGCGCAGGCCATTTCTGCACTGAGGAGAGTGCGTTGCGTTTGCAGATTGGGTACAAATCCGTATTGGTTCTGCTCCTCGGCTGCGCCTTCGTAGCAGCGCAGGCGCAAACCAACCTTGCACTACTTGAGAAGACCTTTCAAACTCCGCCTGATAACGCAAAGCCGATGGTTCGGTGGTGGTGGTTCGGCCCGGCAGTGACCAAGCCGGAGATCTTGCGTGAGATGCAACAGATGAAAGCGGGAGGGTTTGGGGGCTTTGTCATCCATTTTGACTACCCACTCGCTCTCAACGACCCTCAGACCGGGTTCCGCAATTTGCCATTCCTGTCGACAGAAATGCTCCAGGATATGAGCTACGCGAACCAGCAGGCGCATGCACTGGGTCTACGCGCGGCAACAGCCTTGACGAGCGGCTGGCCTTACGGCGGACCGAACACCCCAGTGACTGAGGCGGCCGCGATGATTGTGCAGAAAGTAAGCGCCATTGCGCCCGGCCAGGAATCTGCAGCACTTCCGTGGATTGGACAAGGAGAAAAGCTATTGGCGGTGTTTGGAGTCGACGGGAGCGGAAAACTGAAGATGCTCCCCTTGCCAAGTTCAGATGCTGCGCGTATCGACGTCCCGGCGGGAACGCGGTCCGTGCGGTGGTACATCATGAGCCGTACCGGTCAGCAGGTGAAGCGCGCCGCCGTAGACGCCAACGGCTTTGTGCTCGATCACTTTTCCCGCCAGGCAGTCGCCGATCACTTGCAGAATGTAGGAGACAAACTGGCGTCTGCGTTTGGCAACCACCCGCCGGATTCCGTATTCAGCGATTCTCTCGAAGTCTTCGGCGCAGACTGGACGCCACATCTGTTGCAGGAGTTTCATGAGCGCCGCGGTTATAGTTTGCTGCCCTATCTGCCGGACCTGTTTACAGCGCATCCGGATGCGCAAGCCTTGGCTGTTCGCCACGATTGGGGCTTGACTCTGACGGAACTGATTGACCAGAACTATCTGGAACAGGTCAATCAGTGGGCGCGCGCGCATCATACGCACTTACGAGCACAGGTCTACGGACCACCCGCGGTATCGCTTTCAAGCAACAGCCTCGTCGATCTACCGGAAGGCGAAGGACCGCAGTGGCGCCAGTTTGCCTATACGCGGTGGGCTACTTCTGCAGGACATGTGTACGGACGGCCGATTATCTCGTCGGAGACCTTCACATGGCTGCATTCACCAGCCTTTCGCGCAACGCCGCTCGACGTGAAGGCCGAAGCCGACCGGTTCTTTTTGCAGGGCGTGAACCAGATTTACTGCCACGGTTGGCCGTATTCGCCCCCCTCGGCAGGTGAACCGGGCTGGCGCTTCTATGCGGCAGCCGTGTTCAACGCGCACAATCCGTGGTGGATTGTCATGCCGGATGTGACGCGCTATCTGCAACGCGTGAGCTGGCTGATGCGACAGGGGGAGCCTGCGAACCGCGTGGCAATCTACCTTCCGGAGGATGACGCGTGGGCCGCATTTACTCCTGGACAGGTGGCTCTAACCTCATTGCTGCCGCGCTGGATTACTCCGGCGCTGACGCAGGCGGTGGAGAATGCGGGCTACGACTTCGACTACATTGACGCTGCAGCCATCACGGCGCGCGGCATCCACTATCCACTGTTGATTCTGCCGAACGTGGATCGGATGTCACCGGCGACCCTTGCCGAGATTGTGCAATATGAACGGAATGGAGGAAAAGTAATCGCGCTGGGAAGAATCCCGCAGCATGCGCCAGGATGGCTTCATTATCAGCAGATCTCCGCCCAAGTGAGCCAGGAATCCCATGCATTCTTTAACCACGCCGGCCCCAGTGTGCGGACGGTCCTTCAAGTGAGCGCACTGGGCGATGCGCTGCGTCGGATGCTGGCGCCGACCATGACGCTTTCACAGGAGCAAACCGCGGTCGGGTTTGTTCGCCGTAAGCTGCCAGATGCTGATATTTACTTTATTGCTAATACAGGCAATGTTCCCGTGAACACGGTGGCGCATCTGCGCTCGCGGTATACGAGCGGAACGTGGCTGGACCCCATGAGCGGAAAAGCCTACGCCGCGAAAAGTGAGGACGGCGCGTGGCCGTTGTATCTGGCTCCGTATGGATCGGCGGTTCTGGTGCTCCACGCGCGGGATGTCCCAATGCCAGAAGGGCCTGAAAACAATTCGCTGAGCGCATCGGCAGCAACAGAGATCGCCAACCTCAGTGCGGACTGGACAGTCAGCTTCCCAAAGTTGCACCTGCAGGAACCGATGGCAACGCTGGCATCATGGACGGTGAATAGAAGGACGCTGTACTTCTCCGGTGTCGCAGTCTATCGCCGGACGGTCGACATCTCCAGGAATGATTTGACTGGCCGCTCCCTGCTGCTGACCTTTGGCCACGGGGCGCCGATAACTCCGCCTGCATACCATCGCCAGATGGGAACCCGTGCGTGGTTTGATCCACCCATCCACGTGGCCGCCGTGGTTTACGTAAACGGCGAACGTGCGGGGACACTGTGGCACCCGCCGTATGGGCTGAACGTGAGCGGCCTGCTGAGGCCGGGTGCGAACCAGATCGAGGTGCGCGTAGCGAACACCGCGATCAACGAGATGGCCGGGGAGTCACTGCCGGATTACAGGCTGTTATGGGCCCGCTATGGGCGAAGGTTTGCTCCACAGGACTTGGATAACCTGAGACCTTTGCCTTCGGGAATGCTGGGCAATGTGGAACTCCTCGAGGAAGGACGGCATTAACAATCATCGTCCATCCGATGGGCGAAAGCAGAAGGGTTGGCAACTGCCGCCGCTGGATGATTGGCCTATCGTTGCGTTCGATCAGAAATGCTGATTGGCCTCACCAGAAACCGCGAGAATGGCTCCGTCAAATGTGGTCCGGCATTCATTCCCAAAGGTGCACCAATGTCGGGCGAAGTCCCTCCCTGCAAACTTCCACTTCGTACCAGATCCGCCTGCCTTACTCGTTGGCTTCGACGCGCCGTCCGTGCAGGTCCTGCAAAGGCCGCGCATTCCTGAGAAAGATATGGTCAAATGCGTTTAATTGGGCGCGGCTGATGCTCAAATTTCGCTGGAACACGAACCAGCGCACTCCCTCGGTGCAGGGAGGTTGGGTCAACGAACCCATATACGTCCAATAGCCGCCGCTGGAGGGCACCAGACCCCCAGGGTTCACCATGTCGGTGACTTCTTCCGTTGCCCCCACAGTGGTGGGCAAGTGCCCCCACAAGGTGGACAACGTTGCATTGGGGAAGTCCTGAGCGGAGGTTAGGTGTACCACCACGCCGGCCAGCTTGCCATCGGCGCTTTTCAACAGAAATTGGACATCCATGTCGGAGGAAACGCCGTTGATCGCGCCTTCACTGGGATCGTGGAAGTCGAATTGAAGAAGGTTGTAGCGCACCCCGTCGGCCACCATATAGCTGCCGGGAACAACATGGGCCACTACGGTATGGCCGTTGTTGACAAGGGTCACCGGTCCGCCGAGGAAAGAAAATTGAAGCGGCTTGAGGGCCTTATTCAGCATGGGGTGGCGGATATCGATGGGCGATTGCTGCTGGCCGGTAGTGCAGGTCCTGTAAGCGGGGTCCAGTTTACCCCAGTTCGCGGGGCCAGTACGGCCAGCGTAACTCCAGGGCGCGTTTTGCGCAGTGGCCACCGCGGCCAAGGCCAAGACAACGGCAGCGGACAAAAGAAAACGCATGAGCTTCTCCAAAGCGCCAGTAAGCACCATCGTGAATTTTAACCCAGTGGTTTGACGAATCTAGCAGCCAAATCGCTACGCGTTGCCCCGACCCGCCCAGGCGAACACCTCTTCATGCAGGCTTTCCTCAATAAGGCGACGCGGGCTTTCTTCATTTCAGGAAACAGCTGTACGGGCGATCTCCATCTTTCTCGGTTCCGTCCATGCGAATGCGAAGTGAGAGCTCGCCCGGCAAGGAAGTCAAGCCCAGTTTGACATTGTGGAGAGTTTGCATGGTCTACGGCGCACCCTTAGGAAGGAATGCCGATTTCCAGCGGTGCCGGGCGCGCCTAAGAAAAAGGCGGCCAACCATGCGGCCGGCCGCCTGCGAAAAAGATTGCAGAAGCGTCTATGGTGTGAAATAAACCTGCGTCTGCGCTTGGTTGCCAGCACTATCCTGGATCTGGATCTGCCAGCTATACGTGGTTCCCGAGCTCAGGCTCCCAGATGGCGTGTTGCTGGCGTCTGTCGGATCTGTGCCCCAGGTAATTGAAGTGATGGAACTGTCAAACCCACTCGAATCGGAGTTTTGGCCCGGTATCTGCCAGATCGTATTCCCCATGTTCCCCCAGAGGTAGAACTGGTAGATGTAACTGCTTGCGCCCGGCGGATCGGTCCACGTGAATGTGGGCGTCGTGCTGCCTGTCCCCGAAGGCGACAGGTTGGTCGCCAAGTTGCCTGCGCCCACGATGGTGCTCGTGCCGTTCCAACCCGTCACCAGCGCGGTCAGGTCTTCCGTGGTCCCATCCTTGTACGTGACATGGAAGACATACGCGTCGCCTACGGAGGGTGTCGCTCCATCCATGCTCACGTAGTACTGGAATTGCGGCGTTCCACAGTCGGTGCAAACGGAAAGATCCAACGGGCTTATCACGTTTGGACCCGAAGTCAGTTGCACCGCTACTGGCAGTTTGTTCCCTTCGCGAACATTCAGATTGATGTTATAGCCGGTAGAGGTATTGCTCCCGTTTGTCTGCTGCCAGTAAGTCGTCGATATCACAGCGGTGCTGGCGGCATTCGGCAATGTCAGGTTCATGGTTGAGTTTCCGGTTATGGCGACCGTTCCGGGCTGCTTTGCAGTCACGTTGGTGATGTCGCCGGAATCCACAATGCCGTCGTTATTCTGGTCGATGATCCCAAAGAATATATAGTCCGATCCGTTGGGAACATAAACCGTATACGCCTGTGGGCTCACGGGGTTTTGAATTACATCGACGTACACGCCCGAGGTCTGACTGTAGAAGCCCACCATCAGCGGGCCGGTTGCCGTGCCAGTGAAGGTCACCGTCCCGGAGATCGTGTTGCCTGACGTTGGCGTGCCTATGGTCACAGCCTTCGGAGTGCCCCCGCCGTATATCGACCACGGGCTGTTCGAACTTCCCGCCGTGCCCCGAGCGCGGAAGTAGTAGGTCTGGCCGTCCGTCAGTCCGGTCAGGATCCAAACATCCGTACTGTCACCGTTTGCTGGGAATGTCTTGCTGCCGGCGGTCGAGGTAAAAGTGGAGCTGGTACTCCACTGCACAGTATACGAGGTCGCCATCTCCACGCCGTTGTTGTTCTTGATGGGCTGGTAGGGGATGGCAACTGCACCCTCTGCCGGGCTGACCATGTTGATGGTCGGGCCGGTGGTCAGCGTGATTGCCGATGGATCACTCATCGACACGTTCGCATCCGTCACGTTGGACAAGGAAACCGTGACGCTTGCCGAACCCGACGGATCGTTCGCATTGGGCGCGCCATACCCCGCCGCGTCCATCATCGCTTCAAGTGTGTATCCGCCTGGAGTAACGCCGTTGATCGTGAAGCTCCCCGGCGCCGAGATACTGGTGCCCGGCGCGTTCCCGCCACCTGCGCACTGGTTGTTGTTCAGAATCAGATAAACCCGGCCGCTCTGGGAACCGCTGTAGCTCACCGTGCCGGCAACCGTATACCCCAGCGAGACGTTGAAGTTCTCGTTGTTCAGATCGGCGTTATTGACGTTCACGTCAATCTTGGCGGGGTAGAATACGGAGCTCGGCCCCGAAATCGAGGGCGTGATCGTGTAGGCTCCGTTGGGAATGCCTGCGAACGAGTAATTCCCGTTGTTGTCGGTGGTCGCGGTCTTCACCGGGTTTGTGTTGATGCTTAGGGTGATCGTGGGCGGACTCTTTTGTCCACTGCAGGTGTTCAGAAATACCTGTCCAGTCACGTTCTGGCCGGCGCTGTTGACCGTAATGCTGTAGGTCTGCGTGGCGTTGGTGTGCAGGCTGTCCTCAACCTTCACGCTGGTCAACGTCACCGTTCCGCTGGTGCCGGGCGTGCCGTTGATCGAAAGCGCGCTCCCGCCGGTCGTGGATGCCGCCAGAGTGCCATTCCCCAAAGAAACACCCGATCCGCCGACCGACGTCCCGTTGATTGACCACGTGTAGGGTGGCACTCCGCCGGACGCATTGATCGCCCCCGAGTAACTCTGGTTCACAGTCGCGTCTGGCAGCGGGTTGGGGCTGGCGGCCGGCAGCGCCACCGGAGTTGGATTGCTGACCGTAATCGTGTACCCGTTCTGCGTCACGCTCGCGTTCGTCGTCGTGTCTGTCAGCATCACGCTGAACGTAACCGTGGCCTGCGAAGTAGGTGTGCCGCTGATGGTCACTCTTCCGGCGCCGGGCGTCGCGCTCAGGCCGTCGCTGAGCCCCGTCACCTGCCACGAGAAGTTTCCGCTGCCGCCCGTGGCGTCGATCTCTCCGGTGTAGGCCACCCCGGTGTAACCGTTCGACGGCAAGGAAGCGGGATTTGGCGCCGGCAATGAGAGCGCCCCGTAAATGGTGATTGTCAAGGCTTGCGTGGCCGTGTGGTTGGCCGAATCCTTGACGTTGGCCGTGAAACTGGCAGTCCCGCTCTGTGTCGGAATGCCGGAAACCAGGCCCCCGGCACTGAGACTCAGACCGTAGGTGCCAAGGTTGCTTGCGGTGGCCGACCAGGCGTAACCCGTTCCCGTTCCACCCGCAGCGTCCAGTATCTGCGAGTAGTTTGCTCCCGCGTACGTAACCGGTAGCGTCGTTGTTGTGATGGTCAGCGTGCTGTACGCTGTCACCGAAAGATTCGCCGTGGCTGTGTGGTTCTCTGAGTCCTTCACTGTCACCGTAAAGTTCGCGGTTCCGCTGGACGTCGGCGTCCCGGTTACAAGACCGCCGGAGGAAAGGGATAGGTTCAGAGTTCCCAAGCTCGTGCTCCCGGCAGCGTCAGTCGACCAGGAGTAGCCTATTTCCGAGCCGCCCGTTGCCGCGAGTTGCAGCGAATACGCCTCATTGACCGTCGCGCCAGGCAGGGTTGTGGGGCTGCTAACCGCCAGTGCGGCCTCAACCTTCAGGGAGAGGGTTGCGGAACCCGAATTTGAGATCGAGTCCGCCGCGGTAACGACCACATTGAACGTGCCCGCCGCGGTGGGCGTGCCGCCAATGACGCCCGCGGACGAGAGAGTCAATCCCGCCGGGAGCGAGGATCCGCTGGCCGCTGCCCAGGTCCAGGTATAGGGTGTTCCTGCGCCGCCTGTAGCCGCAAGAGTTGCCCCAGGATACACCGTGCCCTGGTACCCCGGGGGCAGTGAACTGGTGGTGACGCTCACGCCCGCTTGGACAACCAGGGAAAGGGTCGCACTGCCCTTGTTCGAAATCGAGTCCGCGGCCGTTACAACCACGCTGAAAGTCCCGGTGGTAGTGGGTGTGCCACCAACGGCGCCCGCTGGCGAAAGGGTTAATCCCGCTGGTAGCGAGGAGCCACTTGCCGCCGCCCAAGTCCAGGTATAGGGTGTTCCCACACCGCCCGTGGCCGCCAGTGTGGATGAGTAGGCCGATCCCGTATAGCCCGTTGGCAACGAGGCGGTGGTGACGCTCACTCCGGGCTTCACTGCTACGCTGAGTGTCGCGTGGCCCGCGTTCGAGGCCGAATCCGTGGCCGTGACGACAACGCTATAAGTACCCGCGGTGGTAGGCGTTCCGTTGACAAACCCCGCTGGCGAGAGTGCAAGCCCCGCCGGCAGCGAAGAACCGCTTGCCGCCGCCCAACTCCAGGTGTACGGTCCGCCATTGCCGCCTGTCGCCGCCAGCGTAGTGCCGGAGTAACTCGATCCCACGTAACCCACCGGTAGGGTCGCCGAAGTGGTGATCGAGACGGCTGAATAGCTGACCACAATCTGGTAGCTTTGGGTAGCCTCGTCGCCAAAGGCGTCGGCAGCCTTGACCGTGAAGTTGAATGTGCCCACGTCCGCGGCTTTGCTCGGAGTTCCCGCAATGGCCCCCGTGCTCTGATTCAGGCTCAGGTCCGCCGGCAGTGCGCCGGCCGAGATGCTATAGGTCAGCGGTCCCGCGCCGCCCGTGGCTGCAGCGCTGCCCGCGTAGGCCACCCCATACGTGCTGGTGGCCGGCACGGTGCCGGTAAAACTGATCGCTGGAGCCGCCGTGATCGTCAGCGTCAACGCGTTCGGCGTCCCCGAATCCGTGTAAGTAAAGATCAGATTGCTATAGGTGCCCGCGCAGGATGCCAGAGGTGCTGTGCCGGAGGCGGCGGCGATCACGCCCATCGACGGATTCAGCGTCAGGCACGACGGCAGCGCGCTGCCGCTCGTCGAGACCGCCCAGTTCTTGTAAGGCGGGATACCGCCGCTGCCCTTGAGCGTGATCGAGAAAGCTGTTCCGACCGCGCCCATTAGGTCGGTGCTGGTTGTGGCGACCGTGGGTTGGGCCGCCACCGTAAGCGTAACGCTCCCGGTCTTGCTCGAATCGGCCAGCGATGTCGCTGTTACCGTTGCCGTCTGGGCTGTGCTCGTCGCAGCGGGCGCCGTGTAGGTCGCCGAGGTCGTGCTCGTGTTGGACAGAGATCCGGCGCCGCTCATGCTCCACTTCACCCCTGCGGCGTTCTTATCGTTGGTGACCGTCGCTGTCATTGTCAGCGTATTCGTGCCATCTACAGTGGTGGCCGACGCCGCTACTGCAACACCAATCGGTTTGGAGCTTCCCCCGCACCCCGACAGCCAGAAGAGCCAAAGAACTCCCACGCACAACAGCGCACATCTTTTCCCCGACATCTCAGCCTCCCGGCTCCGCTAGAGAGCATTCATCATCATTCAGAGCGAAATGGTGAGACTGCGCAATCGAAATTAGCCGAAATCGCCTAACTTCGGTCAATTTCGGCCACTTTCGCGCCGATTTCGCCGTCTTGACGGATCGCCTGCGATCTGGTAGAAGCAATAGGAAATTGCGGGACTCGTTGAAGAGAGATTTCTATGGGTGAAAGTCCGAAATCCCGCTTCCCCGCTCAGAGAAGTGCTTCTGAGCGGCTGGACAGTTGGAAACGAATTGCGGCTTACCTCGACCGCGATCCGCGCACCGTGCAGTTGTGGGAAAAGCAAGAGGGCTTGCCCGTTTACCGCTTGGGCCATCACACCCGGTCGAGCGTGTATGCCTATAAAGAAGAGA
>JAJZNH010000748.1 GCA_021811745.1 Acidobacteriota bacterium | reverse complement strand
TCGATACGGCTTCGCAATTCTTCGATGGTCATTTAAGCCCCTAGCTGCTGGCTTCTAGTTGCTAGCTTTATCTCGCCGATGCAAACCTCAGTACTTCGTCCCGCTTAGAACGAGCTAGAGGCTGAAAGCTAGTGGCTAGAAGCTGTCTTTTCACCGGGCCAGCGCCGCAGCGGGCAGGCGCAGGCCCTTGATAAATCGGGCTACCGCGCCGGGTGCTGCTTCACTCCCGGTTGCCGAGGCCGAGCGCTCGATCAGCTCGACGATGGCGCTGCCGATCACCGCAGCGTCGGCAAACTCTCCAACCTGCGCAAAGTGCTCCGCATTGGAGATGCCGAACCCCACAGCCACCGGCAGCTGCGTCCATCGCCGGATGCGTGCAACTAGCGCGGCAGCGTCGGCCGTAAGACTCGCCCGCGTGCCCGTGATCCCGGTGCGGGAGATAGCATACACAAAACCCTTGGAGTGCTCGGCGATAGCCTTCAGGCGTTCATCGGGACTGGTGGGCGCAGCCAGAAAGATCGGCGCAAGGCCCGCGCGCTCCAGTTCGGCCACGTACTCGGCGGCTTCTTCGACGATCATGTCGGTGGCCAGCACGCCGTCCGCGCCGGCTGCCTTGGCGTCACCGGCAAACCTGCTCAGGCCGTAGCGCAGGATGGGATTGAGATAGCTGAAGATCACCAGGCCCGCAGCAGGCCGCGCGGCGCGAATCTCCCGCGCCAGTCCCAGCACGTCGCGCAGCCGCGTACCGTGCGCCAGGGCCCGCTCGCTGGCACGTTGGATGATGGGCCCGTCGGCCAATGGATCGCTGAAAGGCACGCCCAGCTCGATCACGTCCGCGCCCGCATCGATAGCGGCAATGGCGATTTCGCGGCTCGCACCGAGCGACGGATCGCCGGCGGTCAAATAAACCACTAGGCCCGGTTTGTGATCGAATCGAATCGGCATTTCACTCTATGACCGCGAAATCAGAGCTCATTATTCCGTGAAGGTCGCTCTCTTGGGAACGACCTTGACCCGAACCTCGCCAATATGTTCTCTGTCCACCCCGCCGAGGCACTGATAATTTCCATGAAAGATTGTCTCTATCGCAGAGTCGATTTCTTCGTTTGAAGAGTGGATTTTCAATCCCGTGCTAGGAGTCAATTCGCGCTCGCCGTTGAACACCCTCAATACAAATGATTCACCAGCCATCTCGCCGCCTTTTCGCTGAACCGAACCCTACAGCTTCAACTCCCGCGCCAAAATCCCCATGTCCTTGTCGCCGCGCCCGGATAAGTTCACCACCAGTATGTCATGCGCGCCCATCGTGGGAGCCATGCGCAGCGCCTCGGCCACGGCGTGGGCACTTTCGAGCGCCGGCAGGATCCCCTCCGAGCGTGCCAGCTTTACCACCGCGTCGAGCGCCGCCGCATCATCCTGCGATGTATATTCAGCGCGTCCCGAGTCATGCAGCGCGGCGTGCTCGGGACCAATGGAGGCATAATCCAAGCCCGCGGAAACCGAATGGGTGAGCGCAATCTGCCCGTCCTCATCCTGGAGCACGTAGCTGAAGGTCCCTTGCAGCACGCCGGGCGCCCCGCCTTGGAAGCGCGCCGCGTGCTCGCCCAGCGCTGTTCCGCGCCCGCCGGCCTCCACGCCGATGAGCCGCACCTCGCGGTCAGGGATGAACTCGTAAAACGCGCCGATGGCGTTCGATCCGCCGCCTACGCAGGCGATGATGGCGGTTGGCAGGCGGCCTTCCTTTTCGAGAATCTGCTGCTTTAGCTCGCGGCTGATGCAGCGGTGGAAGTCGCGCACCATGGTGGGATACGGATGGGCTCCCAACGCGCTGCCCAGCAGATAGTAGGTCGTGCGCACGTTGGTAACCCAGTCGCGCATGGCCTCGCTGATGGCGTCCTTCAGCGTCTTCGAGCCCGACGACACGCCGCGCACCTCCGCGCCCAGCAGCCTCATGCGCAGCACGTTCAGCTCCTGGCGCTCCATGTCCACGTCGCCCATGTACACCACGCATTCCAGACCCAGCAGCGCGCAGACGGTGGCCGTGGCCACGCCGTGCTGGCCCGCGCCGGTTTCGGCGATCACGCGCTTCTTGCCCATGCGCTTCGCCAGCAGCCCCTGGCCCAGCGCATTGTTGATCTTGTGCGCCCCGGTGTGCAGCAGGTCTTCGCGCTTGAGGTAGATCTTCGCCCCGCCCAGTTGTTCCGTAAGCCGCTTGCAGAAATAGAGCGGCGTGGGCCGGCCGGCGTAGTCGTGGAGCAACGAGCTGAGCTCGGTCTGGAAGGCCGCGTCCGCCTTGGCCGCCTCGTACTCATGCTCCAGTTCGTCGAGCGCGTAGACCAGCGTCTCCGGCACGTAGCGCCCGCCGTAGACGCCGAAGCGTCCCGGACGCGATTCGGATGGACCTGCCGGATGAATGATGGATGCCATAAGGAACTCCTGCGCTCGTTGCCCGCAAAGATGCGGAACCCTTCAGTGTACTAGCCAGGAAGCGGGTTCCTTTATGCTGAAGCTTTCTCCCGGCACAGATCGCACAGCATATCGGAATGAATATTCAGCCCGATATTGGTCATGTTGTAGAAGTGCTCGCTGGCCACCAGCCACACGATCTCGCAGATCTGCCGTTCGGAGTATTGCTCCCTGAGCCGTGCAACGGTCTCCGGCTTCACCTGCCTGTCGCGCGTCAGCTCGGTCACGTAGTCCAACGCGGCGCGCTCCGGATCACTGAAGAGCGGGCTCGTGGCGTAGTCTTCGAGGGCATTGAATTTGGCCTCGTCCATCCGCGACCGGATCACAAACATGCGACCGATGTCGATGCAGAACAGGCACACGTTGAGCCGCGCCACGCGCTCGCGGACGAGCATCGCCGTCTCCGGCGGAAGCTCCAGCTTGCGGTCCAGCTTGCTGATCTTTCCGTAAAACATGCCGAAGGCGATCGGCAGGCGCGCCGCAAAGACCTTGAGCGGCGTGAGGACTTTGCCAAATTGCCGCCGCGTGCCGGCATAGGCCATCTTCATCATGGGGCTGGACGGACTCTCGATGGGGGCAAGAAAGGTATCCAAGGATGGACCTCCGGGGAATGGGTTCGTGGCTTGTCCGGGGAAGAGCTCGTCCGAGACAGCCTCCGTTTAGAACTTGCGTTGCTCGGGAGTCCAAGGTTACATCCCACCGCGGCGCGAGGTGCGGCGCTGGTGCGCAGCCCGAAATTCGGCGGCGAGACGAACATCGTGCGGCTCCCTCGATCCCCCACACATCGCACAGGCCAGCCGCCGACCCTAAAGCATTTCCGCCACGCTCTTGGCCTGCGTGAACAGATACAGGTAGTCCGGCCCGCCAGCCTTGGAATCCGTACCGCTCATATTGAAGCCGCCAAAGGGGTGCGCGCCCACCATGGCCCCCGTGCACTTGCGGTTGAAGTAGAGGTTGCCCACGTGAAATTCGCGGCGGGCAAGATCCAACTTGGCGCGGTCGCTCGAGTAGAGCGCTCCGGTCAGGCCGTACTCGGTGTTGTTGGCGATTTTAAGGCCCTCCGCGAAGTTTGCCGCCTTGAGGACCGCCAGCACGGGCCCGAAGATTTCCTCCTGGGCCAGCACCGCATCCGGAGCCACATCGGCAAACACCGTCGGCTCCAGGAAGAAACCGTCTTCTGCGGGTGCGGCGGGCCGCCGCCGCGATCCGCCGGCAATTAGCCTGCCCTCCTTCTTGCCGGTCTCAATAAAGCGCAGCATTGAGTCAAGGGCAGCCTGGTTAATCACCGGACCCAGATTGGGATTGGCTGGGGGGTCGCCTACGGTCAAGCGGGCGACGCGCTCCCGCAGCCGCTCCACAAAGATGTCGTAGACGGGCGCCTCGACGATGGCGCGCGAGCAGGCCGAGCACTTTTGCCCGCTGAATCCGTAGGCCGAGGCCACCACTCCGTCGAGGGCTGCGTCCAGGTCCGCATCGGCGCACACCAGAATGGGGTCCTTGCCGCCCATCTCCAAAATGGTGCGCTTGATCCAGATCTGACCGGGCTGGGTGCAGGCGGCACGGGCGTGAATTTCCAGGCCCACGGCCTTGGAGCCGGTGAAGGCAATGAAACGGGTCTTGGGATGCTCGACAATAGCGTTGCCAAAACTGGCTCCGGAGCCGGGGCAGAAGTTCACCACGCCTTCGGGCAGCCCGGCTTCCTCAAGCGCCTCCACGAACTTCGCGGCAATCGTCGGGGCATCGCTCGAAGGCTTCAGAACCACGGTGTTTCCGGTCACGACGGCTGCCGAAGTCATGCCTGCCATGATGGCCAGCGGGAAGTTCCAGGGCGGAATCACCGCGCCCACGCCCAAGGGAATATAGAACAGCTCGTCGCGCTCGCCGGGGAACTGGATGGGCGGGACAGCCGCGGCCAGCCGCAGCGCCTCGCGGGCGTAAAACTCAAGGAAGTCGATGGCCTCGCCTACGTCGGCGTCGGCCTCGGCCCAGTTTTTGCCCACCTCGTAGACCAGCCAGGCCGCGAACTCCAGCTTGCGCCGACGGACGATCTCCGCCGCACCCAGCAGGAGCGCAGCCCTCTCCGCGGCTGGAACCCGGCTCCAGGACTCGAAGGCGTGGAGGGCGGCGTTCATCACGCCCTCCACCTGTGCCGCATCAGCTTTCTGATGCACCCCCACCACCTGCGCGGGTTGCGCCGGATTCATGGAGCGAATCTTGTCTTTGGTTTTGAGACGGCGCCCACCCACAATCAGGTCGTATTCGCGGCCTAACTGCGCGGCCACCTTGTCCAGCGCCGCGCGCATAGCGCGCGCGTTCTCCGGCGCCTTGAAATCGACAAACGGCTCGTTCGCAAAGGCGCCTTGCGGCGAACGCGCCTGGATGGAATTGGAAATGATTGCCGTTGTCATAACAGACACAGTGTAGTCCAGATTGCGAAATGGCGGATAAAGACGCGGATGAACGAAGCTGCGGCAGAAGGGTCATCGTGCCCGCACCGCCCTTTCGCGCCCCGCAATGGGAAGATTGCCGCCGCGGGGAAGGTAAATCTGCCACTAAGGGGGAAGAAAACCGGCAAAAGCCGTGTCTGTATAATTCATGCTGCCATGGTCCTCGGCAACGCGATTCAGCTTTGCCGGTTCTTCGGTTGGGGCAAAGGCAAAAGGAGGGGGTCATGACGATCGCATCGGTGGGACAGCCGTTGCTTCTGGCAAGCAGGATGTCGCGGCTGGGCACTGAGACCGCGTTTGAGGTTCTCAGCAAAGCGAAGGCTCTGGAACGCCAGGGCAAGAACATCATTCATCTGGAGATCGGCGAGCCCGACTTCAATACTCCCGCCAACGTGGTGGATGCGGCAGTTGATGCGCTGCGCCAGGGTTGGACCCACTACGGGCCCTCGGCGGGGCTGCCCGAACTGCGCCAGGTCATCGCTGAGTACGTGGGCCGGACGCGGAGCATCGAGGTTTCGCCCGAGGAGGTAGTGGTGACACCGGGCGGCAAGCCCATCCTGTTTTTCACCATGCTGGCGCTGGTGGACGAGGGCGACGAGGTCATCTATCCCAATCCAGGATTCCCCATTTACGAATCGATGATCAACTACGTTGGCGGCACACCGGTTTCCATCCCGCTGCGCGAGAGCCGGGATTTCGCCATGGATGTGGACGAATTGGCAGGGCTGATCACGGACCGCACGAAGCTGATTATCCTGAATTCGCCGCAGAATCCCACCGGCGGGGTGCTGGGACGCACGGAGATTGAGCGGGTCGCCGAGGCTATCGGAGGGCGCAACATTATGGTGCTCTCCGATGAAATCTACAGCCGGCTGCAATTTGAGGGCGAGCCATTTTCGATCATGTCCATCGCGGCGATGCGCGAGCGGACCATTCTGCTGGACGGCTTTTCGAAGACCTACGCCATGACCGGCTGGCGGATGGGCTACGGCGTAATGCGGAGCGAACTGGCGGCGCACATCACGCGGCTGATGACCAACTCGAATTCCTGCACGGCCAGCTTCACGCAGATCGCCGGCATCGAGGCGCTGCGCGGCGGCCAGAGCGCGGTGGACCACATGCGCGCAGAATTTGAACGGCGCTGCCGCGCGTTTGCGGATGGCATCAACAAGATCAAAGGCTTCAGTGCGCGGATGCCCAAGGGCGCATTCTACGTCTTTGCCAATATCACCGCCACAGGTTGGGAATCGAAGCGCCTGGCGAATGCGCTGCTGGAGGAATCGGGCGTGGCGGCGCTATCCGGCGCATCCTTCGGCCAGTACGGCGAAGGCTTTCTGCGCTTTAGCGTGGCCAATTCCATGGAAAACCTGATGGAGGCGCTGAAACGCATCGACGCATGGGCGCAGAGGAGTTTGTAAAGCACGCGCTTTGACGGTTCCTGGCGCGGTACCGACGCGGCGCGCCCTACCCTGGCGCAGATTGGCCCGCCGCGAGCGGCAGCCGGACGGTGGCGCGCGCGCCTTCGCCATCCTCGCGGTTTACGAGCTGAATGTCACCGCCGTGCGCGCGGGCTATCTGCTGGGCCAGCGCCAAGCCCACGCCGCTGCCCGTGGCCTTGGTGGTATAGAAGGGCACGAACAGGTTCTCGATATTGGCGAGGCCCAGGCCGCGGTCCTCGATCACAACCAGCAGCTGTGCTCCTGCACGTTTCCAGCTAGCGCGCACCAACCGCGTGCCGTTGGCGGCAACCGCGCCGGAATCGGCGGCCGCTGAAGCCACGCCAAATTCCGCCCCTTCGGAGCATCCAGGCGCGCTCTGCAACCGCTCCAGCGAAGCATCCACGGCGTTGGCCAGCAGGTTGATAAACATATGTTCCAACTGGTCGGGATCGGCGTTAAGCGTGACCGGAGGCCCTGGATCGAGCGCGACAGGCAAGCGCTGCTCAAGCAGCGCCACACGATCCAAAAGCGGTCCGAAATCCACCATGCGCAGCCGCGGCGGCGGCAACTGCGCCAGCGCCCGATAGGACTGCACAAAGCGATGCAGCGTGTCGGCGCGGCTCTCCACAATCCCCAAGCCGCGGCGAAAATCGCCGAGGGTGGTTTCTTGGCCCTCAAGGCTATCAACGCGCTCTAACAGGCTTCCGGCGATCGACTTGATGGGCGCCAGCGAGTTCGACAGCTCGTGGCCCAGCACGCGGATGAGGCGCTTCCAGGCCAGCCGTTCCTCTTCCTGGAGCGGCTGGCTTACGTCGGCCAGGAGCAGGAGCGTGTGCGGTGCGCCGTCCTGGCGGAAAGCGGCCTTGCGAAGCAACCAGCGCGCCGGCCCGGCGGCAAAGGGCCCAGACGCAAGGGAATGGATGGATTGGTCGGGCGCGGCCAGCAGATCTTCGAGTCCCAATTCCCGCGCATGGCGGCGGTAACAGCGGCTATACGACACGCCAAGGAGTTTCAGACCGGCGTCGTTGACCAGTTGCAGCCTGGCTTCCCGGTCGAAGGCGAACAGCGGCGACTGCATCACTTCGAGGATACGCACCAGCAGCGCCGTGGCTTCCAAGGATCGCACCTGCTGCTTATCCATCAAATTGGCCAGCGCATTCACCTCCGCAGCCAGTTCTCCCATCGCATCTCGTGCATTGGCTTGGCGTGCTCGCATGGAAAAGTCGCCTTCGCGCAGCCCTGAAACCACGTTGGCCAAGGTCTGCAAGCGGAGCACAATACCTTCCTCAAGGGCCGTGGCCACCAGCGCGAGATAGATCAGCAGGCAGGCACTGAGCAGCAAAGCGGGCGCCAGAGAGATATGCCGCAAATAGAAGAGGAGACCAGCTAGAAAAAGCCCAGGCAGCGCCAGGAGCAGGCTATAGAGCCGCAACCGGCCCATTGCCGAAAGGCGCCGCTTGCTCCGCTCATAGGCCATACTTTTCCATGCGCCGGTAAAGCGCGGCGCGGCTCAAGCCCAGCGCCTCAGCGGCCTGCGAGATATTGCCGCCCGAGCGGCGCAGAACCTTGCGGATGAGCGTGGACTCCACCTCGCCGATGCTCATCGTCTCAAAAGACGGCGCCGGCGCGCGCGCCGGGGTCATGCCCAGGTCGGCGGCGTCAATCTCCTCGCCACGGCAGAGCAGCACGGCGCGCTCCACGGCGTGCTCCAACTCGCGCACGTTGCCGGGCCAGGCGTACTGCATCAACTGCCGCATCGCCGCCGGGGAAAAGCCCGTGATCTGCTTGCGGTAGCGGGTTCGGGTGCGGCCCAGAAAGTGCTGGGCCAGCAGCGGAATATCCTCGCGCCGGTCGCGCAGTGCGGGCAGGTGAATCTCCACCGTGTTGATCCGGAAGAGCAGATCCTCGCGGAAGTTACCGGCCTTGACCTCTTCGTCCAGTTGGGCGTTGGTGGCGCAAAGCACACGCACATCCACGCGCCGCGTCTGCGACGAGCCCACGCGCTCCAGCTCGCCCGTCTCCAACACACGCAGCAGCTTGGCCTGCTGGCGCAAGGGGACATTGGCGATTTCGTCGAGGAAAAGGGTTCCGCCGTTGGCCAGCTCGAAGCGGCCCACGCGGTCGCTGCGCGCATCGGTAAAAGCGCCCTTGATGTGGCCGAAGATCTCGCTCTCGAAGGTTCCTTCAGGCAGGCCGCCGGCGTTTACGGCCACCAGCGGCATACGCGCGCGCGGCGAGGCGGCGTGCAACAGCTGTGCGACAATCTCCTTGCCCGTGCCATGCTCCCCGGTGATGAGCACGTTGGCGTCCGACGGTCCCACCTGCGCAATCAGGTCGAGGACCGGGCGCATGGAGGCGGCGCCGGCCACGAACTCCGGCAAACCCTCGGCGCGCAGCAGGCGGTTTTCCAGTTCGAGCTGACGGGCGCGGCGCAAGGCCTGATGCAGCTCAGCGTGCACGCGCACCAGCGAAAGCAGGCGCTCGTTCTCCCATGGTTTCTGGATAAAGTCGCGTGCTCCGCGCTTGAGGCACTCCACGGCCAGGTCAATATTGCCCCAGGCCGTCATCACGATCACCGGCAGCCGCGCATCAAACTCGCGGATGCGGGCCAGCAACTCCAGGCCCTCCTGGCCGGAGGTGGTGTCGCGGGTGTAGTTCAGATCAACGAGCACGACGTCATAGTCGTTCTCTCCCAGCGCCTCCATCAACAGTTGTGGCGAGCGGGCGCGGTCCACGGCGATTCCCTGCGGCGCGAGAAGCAGCTCGACCGCTTCCAAGATATGGGCCTGGTCGTCGCCCACCAACACGCGGATTGGCTCCTGCTGAAGGATAGCCCGCCTCCACGACACTAGGCCTTTGACGGCTTCGCTTGTACCACTGGGGGAGCCCCATCTCCCGCTTTCAAGAGCTGGGAACCACGAAACTGATGGAACAAAATCATCCGGTCAAAGACCTGGCTTGAACGTTTGCTGCCCACCAACCGGAAGCGTTAGCCCATGCGCTCGGTTCTTGAGCCGGCATGGTTCCCTCCACCGATTCTACGGCGCGTTACTTAGGACGCCCGTCTTGGCGTCTGCGATGGAAACGCCCGTCTGCACCAGGGTCTCTCCGATGGCGTAGTCAAGACTCACCTTCGCTTTTTCATAAGTCGTCTGTGCCGCGGCCAAGGCTGACTGGGCAATCGCCAGTGCGTGCTGGGCAACCAGCGTATCGTAGCTCGACACGGCACCGAGTTTCTGCTCCCTGACGGTAATGTCAAACGTGCGCTGCGCCAGATCGCGGGCCGTCCGCTCGGCTTGCATGCTGGCCTCATCCTGTTGCAGCGCGAAGAGCGCATTGCGCACGTCGAAGCGGATGCTTTTCTTTTGTTCCTCGTAATTGACCTGCTGCTGCCGGTATTCCAGCACCGCGCGCAGCTGATCTGCCTTGTAGACGCGGTTGCGAAGGTTGATCGACAGGGTCATGCCCACCTGATAATTCGGAGAGGAGTAATTAAAGGTATTCGCAAGCATGCTCCCAAAGCTCGAGGGAAGATCGGAGTTGCATTCCGCCGGCCCCAGGCTACAGTAGGGGTTTTTGGGACCCGCAATGCCGGCGCCGCCATAAATGCCGTAGAGATTCAACTGAGGCAGGAGCTCGCTCCGGATGGACCTGAGACTGGCCCGCGCCTTATCCATGGCGATTTGCTCCTCCGCGACGTCTGGACGGTTCTTTTCGGCCTCGGCGATCAGCGCGTCAATCGTCTTGGAGGCGTTGGGATCTGGCGGGGCGGTGCGATCCAGCGGAATCACCGGCATCTCATCGATCGCCGGATCGTCGCTCCTGGTGAGGGCGTTCTTCATCATGAGCTCATTCAACCGGAGCTTGGCGCGCGAAATGGTCAGGTCGCCTTCACTGCTGGCCACGTCCGTCTCGTCCTTCATGACCTGCAAGGCCGGAATCGCGTGCAGTTTCAGTTGCTCCTCGTCGTCCTGGAGGGTCTTTTGCGCAAAGGCCAGCGAGCGCTCCTTTACCTGCACGTCTTCATAAGCATTCACGAGGTCCCAATAAATATTTTCCACCTGCGTAATGGTTGCGCTGACCTGAGCGCGAAATGCAAGATTAGTCACCGTGATGTCCTGCTTTGCAATCACGATGAAACGCTCGTTGCTGGCAAAGCCGAAACCGGCGAGGAGCGGCTGGCTGAGCTGCAACTGGAAATTCGAGTAGAGCGTTGGATTGATGGCATAGTATGGACCGTTATTCGCAAAGCGCTGCCCCTGGTAGTTGATGGTAAGATTGGTGCCCAACCTGAATGATTGCGTGTATTGGGCCAAGGCCTCGATGTTGTTCTGCTTGAAAGTGGGAACACCCACCTGGAAGATATTGCCCTCCTGGGTGACTGTGTGATTCAGGTAGCCATTGAAATTCAGATAAGGATCGAAAGACGGGACCGGAGCTCCGGCCCCCAACGTCGATGTCACGATGCCGCCGGCACCGGCACCGGCCGAGCTCGAACTCTCACCTCCGCCGCCGCCCGAAGAGCTGAAGCCGCCTTGCGAAGCCGCTTGCCGGATTCCGATGTTGACGCCATTCGCAAATCCGCCGGCGTTGGTG
>JAJZNH010000491.1 GCA_021811745.1 Acidobacteriota bacterium | reverse complement strand
GTCCCAGGTCCACCAGATACCCCAGGCGCGCCGGCCCCAGATGGGCCCGGTGATCAGAACCACCGAACAAAAGACCACACCCACCTCGGCGCCGGCCAACGCCCAGGCATCGAACTTCTGCGCGCGCTCATGATGGTTACGTCGCGAGGCGAGAAAGCCGATGCAGCCCACCAGATTGACAGCAAAGAACGCAAAAGCAACAATCGCCGACGGCACATGGTAGTAGATGATGTGCGAGATCTCTCCCTGCATGGCATCGTTGGGCGCGACGAAGATGGCTTGATAGGAGGCCCAGATCAACAGGGCTACGGTAATCGCTGCGTAGAAGGTGATCGAGATTCTCTTCATTGGGGAAACCCTAGTGCCACTAGTGTACGACGCAGGCTGCTGAAATATGTGATCTGGATCACTCTGCGTGAAAGATGACATCGAAGAGGAGCAGGCTGGCGGTGGTGAAGATGATGTCGTAGCCGAGGAGCATCTTGATCCACAGGGTAGGGTCGCTATCGCCGGTGAGGATGGCGCCGGTGGCCAGCACCATGGCGAGCAAAGCAGGCATGAAGATGGGAAAGAGAATCAGGGGCAGCAGCAGTTCGCGGTTGCGGCTACGGATGGAGAGAGCGGCAAAGAAGGTTCCATTGGCAACGAGCGCCCAGGTCCCGAGGGGCAACACCAGAGCCAGCTTCCAGGCTTGGCCCACGATCTGAAGGTTATAGAAGACCAGGAAGACAGGAGCGAGAATTATCTGCACGATGGTGACGAAGAGGAAGTTGGCCAACACCTTGGCCAAAAACATCTCCGCGCCAGGGCTTGGCGCCATGCGCTGGGCGTCGAGAACCTGATGGCGGATTTCGCGCGCCCACGCCTGGTTGAGGGCACTGACCGAGGCAAACATGGTGGCCACACTCAGCACGCCACCGGCGATCTGGCGCGCAAAGGCGGCTTGGGGATCGAAGGCCAGAGAAAAGAGCACGACCACCAACAATGCGAAGAAAAGCATGGAGTTGATGGCCTCGCGGGAACGCCACTCGATACGCAGGTCTTTGACAAGGTGGGTCCAGACGGAGTTCATCATCGATGTGCTCCCCGAGAAGGCGCGGAGGGAGCGCCGAACTGGCCTGCTACCGAAGAGGACTCAGAGCGCGGGCGATCCGCCGAGAGCGGGACACCCCCGGGTCTGGTGACCTTGGTCAGATCGGCGGTCTGGACGGGAACATCGAGGGCCGCGGCGGCGCTCAGATAGTCGCCGGGGCTGAGGATCAACTGCGTTCCGCGCGCTCCAGCGGAGACACTAATGCGGTCAAACAGGACTGCCGTTTCGTCCACGAAAACGGGATAAGGCTTTTTGACGCCGAAGACGGTAACGCCCCCACGAACGTAGCCGGTGAGCGGCTGCACATCCTTGAGCGGGACCATCTCGGCCTTGCGCAGACCTGCCAACCAGGCCATCGGCGAAGAGCTGTCGACGGGGAGACCGGCGGCGGCTCGGACCAGCTTCTTGAAGTCCAGATCGACATCGGCCGGAATGACGGCGAAGAGATAGGCCCCCGGCCCTCCCACGGTGAGCAACGTCTTGAAGACCTGTTCGGCCGGCATCCCGATGTTCCTGGCGACAGCGGGCGCACTGAGATCGTTGGGGTCAACCTCGTACTCGCGCAGTTCGAAAGCGATGCCGAGGGATTCGAGGAAGCGCGCAGCGTTGGTCTTCATAGCGTCGGCCTTCCCGGCTCAAACGAAGCCACGCGACCGGCGTGAAGGGCCAGCACCCAATCGGCGATCGGGGTGGCCAAGTCGCGCTGGTGCGTGGTGATGACGATGGTGCGGTTGCCTTGCCGGAAGGTAGCAAGCAATTGGACCATCTGGTGGGCGGATTCAACGTCCATGTTGGAGAAAGGCTCGTCGAGCAGGAGCAGTTCGGGAACAGAGAGCAGGACGCGAGCCAGCGAAGTGCGCTGCCTCATGCCTTGCGAGTATTGGCCGACGGGGCGATTGAGCTCGGGGTCCAGGCCGACCTGGCGAAGCGCTTCGGCCGGAGCCATGCACTCGCGGCCGGGATAGAGGCTGCGAAAATAGCGCAGGTTTTCCTGTGCGGTGAGCTCGTCGTAGAGCATGGCCGCATGGCTCATGTAGCCGATGCGAGCGCGGGCATCCTGGGGCTCGGAGCCGCCAAAGACCGTCACGGCGCCGAAGCTGGGCCGCAGCAGGCCGGCCAAGATACGCAGGAGCGTGGACTTACCCGCGCCGTTCTCCCCGATCAGGACGTAACAGCGGCCGGTCTCCAGATCGGCGGAGACCTGGCGCAGAGCGGCAAACGAGCCAAAAAGCTTGGATACGTCCTGAAGACGCACGCATGGCTGCGAGTCCTGGCCCGCGGCGGGGTCTGAACCGTTCATGATTAAGCAGCCGGCTTGGAGGCGGGAGCAGGCGCCGTCGCGGTTGCGCCGCCCGGGTGCAGAGGCTTGGTGGGGGCATACTTGCTCGCACACTTAGCTTGGAGCTCAGTAGCGTGGAAGACCCCATCGCGTCCATAGGTACCTTCGGCCAAGGCCTGGGCGTTGTCCTTGAAGGTGTCCGGCGGCGGCTCGGAGCCGTCATAGGAGACTTTGAGCAGTGTGCTTGTCGCGGCCTTGGGCGAGTGGCTCTCAAACTGGCTCATCACGAACGTGACGTGGGATCCATCGTCGATGATGGAACCGGGCTTGACGAATCCCTCCACGCGCAACTGGGTATGGTAGGCCTTCTGACCCATGTGGCTGAGTTCGGGGATGGTTACGTAGTAGCTCTTGCTGGATCCGTAGCCTGTATAGGCGAGCCAACCGATGGTGCCGAGAATAATGGCAGCGGCGATCCCGATGCGAAGTGTCGTTTTGGAACTTTTCATAACCCTATGCTAACCATACGAGCGAGAGCGCCTGCGGTCAACTATCCCGTCGCACAAAAGGGGACACAGGAGAGGGTTGGCTGCGGATCGCAGCGCAGTAAGCCGCAGCCAAATTCCTCCAAGCACGGGAAATCGAGCAAAGCTACGGTTGATGTAACGCGGCAGGGGGTGAAGCCCAAGCGGTTGGCGGCGCGTTTTAGACAGGCGAGCCAGTCGCTGGGCGGGCTCCCCGGCCATTCCCTGGCGGCAAAGGCTGGGCCAAGATACGGAACCTCTTTCTGATCTAGGCCCAGCAAGCTCATTCAAACGTGCTGGAGGTTTCGATTGAGGATGAAAGCGCTGCCCGATCATCCGGGCATCTTAATCATTATCATTACCTTTAGTAATTACCATCGCCGGATCGGCTGTGATGCACGAAGGCAAGGATCGCAGGAATAAGAATCATCGCGACAAAAGCCAATCCAATCAAGAAGTTAGCCATCTAGATCCTTTATAAGACTCTTATGAGATTTGGCCTTGCGCCACCGGGGATATCTTTCGTCCACGACAACAATTCCAAGTTATCGCCATTGGGGCAGCGAAAGAAATAGCGCCAGAGTGAGGGGTGCCGTGACCTCTTGGTAATCAGAGGTAATCCCTGAGCGCATCCGAATCAAGCGGCTGCGCGATCAAGCGGCTGTGCGCAGTGTGCAGGTCACGAGCGGGCATCGACGAGGTCAGGAGGCGCCCTTCGCGCGGCGGGAGAGAGAAAACGCAGAGATGCTCGCCTGTCCGGGCAGCCCGCCAGGGAATTATCGTCTCTTGCGGCCGAAAACGCGGCCCCAAGAGCCGGGAAGGCCGGCTACTCATACCGCCTATGAAACGAGGCGGGCGCGGTGCCAGCAGGCAGGTGCACGATGCCATGGGGCCAAATATCGGATTGGCATGCGCGTAACCAGTCTTGATAGTTCATCGCCAACAAATCGTACATCACCACTCTGCAACGACCGGAGGGGAACGGAAGCGGAGCTTTCCAGCGGCGGGGAAGATTGGCAAAACCACTCGGCCAACGTCCCACAAGATGGAACGGGAGAGCAGGCACATCGGGCGCACAAGCAAGCATAGCGGAGGGCGAGAGATCACCTGCCACGCCTGGTGGTCCAGCGCAGAGCGACAAAGATGAAGCCCGGATCGGTCAGGTTGACTGGGGGACGGCTCGGGATTTGTGGCCCGCGCGTGGACGCATCCAGCAACCAACTCGACGTCTGAGCACTTTGCGGTGATCAATGTGGAGGAGCATCAGTTCTTCCGGTCTTGTGAGTGGGATCTTTGAATAGTCGCGAGAATCGCTGGGCCGAGGACCATGAGGACAAAGATCAAGCCGAGCAGGAAATCGAACATGGGGGGGGGCTCCTGCCAGAAACGCATCGAGCGTCTCCGTGTTTGCCGCATCTTACCGCGAAAATGGAATGAGCGAAACAGAACGAAGGTACCCAATGGGGAAACTTCGGAAACATCGCTCTCGTCTTGCCCATAAGGTGCCGATGAGGAATCCACGATCAGGCTGAGGGCGGAAGGAGCGATGGGCTCATCATCCTCCTTGGGACGGGGACGGATCGACCGCGATTGGCCGCAGAGGAGGTCTCCGCAGCTGACTCCAGCCGACACCCGGCGCGTGCGTAATCTTACCTGGGCAGAGAGTCGAGCGTTTGCGCGGCGCGGTCGAGTGCCTGGGTAAGGATGGTCAACTGTTGGGCGGCGAGGCGGGAGTCGCCGGCGCCGATGGCTTCGTTGACGCCGGGAATGACCACGGCGGCGTAGCCGGTGGTCTCGCCGGGGGCATAGATAACGTGCCGGTACCAGGGACGGCCGGGGAGGCCGACCGGGGAGATGAACGCAGCTTCGGTTTGGCGGAGAGTCTGATTCAGTTCGGCCAAGTCGCCTTTGGGGGCTATCTGGAGGCTATAAGCCCTTTGCGCAGCGGCGGCCATGCGAGCAGCAGCGGCCAGACTGGGAGCAAAGTCAAGCCCGCCGAGGTGGGCGTCCTGAGCCCTGCGCTGGGCAGCTTCCAGATAGCCAGAGATGTCGTGCGCATAGGTGACATAGTCATAGGGGAGCAGGTCGGCATCGGCCATCCGAAGCGCTTCCAGACCGAAGACCCGAGCCATCTCCTGAAGATAAAGGAAGTGAGGATCGGCATTTGCGGTGTACCAGGCAAAATCGTCGAAGGCCGAGTGGTAGACGCCGTAGGGGCCCTCGGAGCCAATGTCGGTAGAGGGCACACCCGCATGTTGAAGAAAGGGAGTGTAGTCAGAACCGGAGCCGAGGCTGCCAAGGTGGACCTGAGCGGCGGCAAGAGCGGCACCGGATGGGGCGTTGCCACCGCTGGTTGACTGTCTGAGCTTCCACTGCTGGAAAACGGTACCGCCGAGAGGGCTGGGCACAGAGCGCGTAACGGAGCGGACGAACTCCATGAGCGAAGGGACGGCAGAGGCGGTGAAATCGGAGCCAGCAACGCCGACATCGACATTGAAGTAAGCGACGGCGCTCTGCAGGGCCTGTGCGTTCTGCTCGACCCATTCGGTTGAGCCGATAAGGCCCTCCTCTTCAGCATCCCAACTGCAGAAGAGGATGGTGCGCTTGGGCCGCCAGCCGTGGCGCATCAAGACGCCCAAGCCGCGGACGGCCTCCAGCATGGCGGCGGTGCCGCTGGAGGGATCGACGGCGCCGTAGACCCAGGCGTCACGGTGATTGCCGGCGATAACCCACTCGTTGGGATACTCGGTCCCCTGGACCTTGCCGATCACGTCCCAGATGATGCGGCGCTGGTAGTCCTGGCGGGAGACCAAGTGCACCGTGACGCCGCCCGGTCCCAGGTGATAGGGGAAAGGCAGGGCGCCCTGCCATCCGGGAGGCGCACCCGGACCCTTGAGGGCTCGGAGGATGGGTGCAGCATCGTGATAGCTGAGCGGAATGGAGATGATGTGAGGCTGGCCGCCGAACGGAGAAACGCGAGCCGAGTCAGGGAGGTCGAGCGTAGAGGCGACGCCGGGAGTTTCCGGGTCACCGGGATACTTGAAGAGGAACTGCACGGAGCCGCGCTGTACAGCGGTGGCCGGCCGCCAAGGGCCCCGGGGCCAGGGATCCCCCCTGAAGTAGCCGTCGTCCCAGGGGTCAGAGTAGATCAACACTCCGGCTGCGCCGCGTTGCTGAGCCAGATAGACCTTGACGCCGCGGAAGTTGGCGCCGTAGCGGCAGATAAGAATTTTGCCGTGAAGGCCGATGTGCAGGGCCGCAAGGCGGTCAAGGTCCTGGACCCGGCAATAGTTACCGTAGACCACAGGGCCGGTGACATCGCCCGAGCCCGAGGAGCCGTTAAAGGGCATGACCACGCGGGGGTTATCGCCGGCGGGGTCGCCCTTGAGCGACTCGGGCGTGGGGCCGCTCATGAGCAGATGGCCGGCGGGATCGTAGGCCTGGACGCGCACCTCCTTGGGCCAGTTCAGCAGAACCCGGTACGAGACGATCTGCGTGTCGAGGCCAGCAGCGCGGAATTGCTGCGCCACGAACTGGGCGGTTTTGAAGTCTTCCGGCGTTGCCGCCATATGGGGCTCGGCGGTGAGGATCTTCAACTCCTGACCGGCCATGGTGGCTTTGGGCACGGCAAGGAATTCCTGTTCGAATTTGGACTCGGCGGTGAAGTTGGAATAGCCCAGGACGTTGGGCACGGCGGCGGATTGGGCGGGCAGGCGGCCGCCAGCCACAGGACCCAAGAGAGTCAGAAGCAACAACAGGAGCAACCAGGTGCGCGCGTTCATTCCTTTCACTCCACACAGAAGCGCCGAATCCATTTTCCGCGATTGGGAACCGGTAGGCAGCCGGCACATGCCACATCATTCGCGGGTGGGGGACGCATTGGCTGTGATTTAGGACACTGGCTGGGCGCAATGTGCGCAGCGGCGGGCGGCCAGCGGAATTTCACTTAGGCACTCGGGACAGGGTTTTGTGGTGGGCGCGGGAGGCGCCGCGGCGGGCTTCTTGAGCCGTGCCTGCACAGCGTTCATGGGCAAGACAATCGCGAAATAGATCACTGCGGCGACGATGAGGAACGAGGCCGCGGCGTTGAGGAAGTTACCAACCTTGATCTGACCGCCGGCCACGTGCAGGATGACGCCACTGAAGTCCGGCTTGCCGACCGTGGCAGCAATCAGAGGATTGATCACATCGCCGACCAGGGAGTTGACGATAGAGTTGAATGCGGCGCCGAGAATCACAGCCACCGCAAGATCCACTACGTTACCGCGCAGGATAAAGTCCCGGAAGCCTTTGAGCATAGCTACCTCCCGCACACCGGCTGAGCCGGCCTGGGCGGACATGGAGGCTAGATTTCCAGCCGCCAAAGCGCCGGCGCGGCGCACGTTTTGTTCATGCTACACGGAAGGAGCGGACGGCGCGAACGGGCCCGGCATCTCAGGGGAGAATGAGCAGGACGACGATTGTGACCAGGATCATCAGATCGGCATAGAGCAGGACGAGGACGCCGGCATGATAGAAACTCCACTTTCGCCGCAGGCAGCGGGCGGTTTCGCCCATGCCCCATGCGGCGGCCAAAAGGACCAGAATCTGCCAGTGCGAGCCACGGAGGTTCCCGCTATAGGGAAAGCCAGCCAGGCGCAAACCCGCGGCAAAGGAGCCTAGCGACAAGGCTACGCCCCGCGCCAGAGACTTATGCCCAAGACGAAAGATGGCGAAGCGGGGAAGCACAACTCTTACAACTTTAGCCCGTTGGACCTAGGGTGCAACCAATTCCTGCTCGCGCAGGGATTCGGCATAGGGCGCGCGCAGAACTCCGCGCTCCGTGACAATGGCGGTGACGTAGCGAGCCGGGGTCACATCGAAGGCTGGGTTGCAAATGCCGACGCCGGTGGGAGTAAGCTGCTTGCCGGCGTGATGGGTCACTTCGCGTTGCGGGCGCTCTTCGATGGGGATGTCGTCGCCGGTGGGGGTGGCAAGGTCGATGGTGGACCACGGAGCGGCGACGTAAAACGGAACGCCGTGCTCCTTGGCGAGAATGGCCACGTTGTAGGTGCCAATCTTGTTGGCCACATCGCCATTGGCGGCAATGCGGTCAGCACCCACGACAACGGCCTGGATCTTGCCCTTGCGCATCATGCTGGCCGCCATGTTGTCGCAGATGACGGTGGTGGGAATACCGTCGGCCATCAGTTCCCACGCGGTCAGACGCGCACCCTGCAAAAATGGGCGGGTCTCGTCGGCGTACACGTGAATGCGCTTGCCCTGCTCGACGGCCGCGCGGATGACACCCAGCGCGGTTCCGTAGCCACAGGTAGCGAGCGCGCCAGCGTTGCAATGGGTCAGCACTCCGCCTTCCCTGGGCAGCAGTTCACCGCCGAAGGCACCCATGGTTTTGCAGGCGGCAATGTCTTCCTCGTACATGGCATGAGCATGGGCAAGAAGCTGCTCCTGGATTTGAGCCAGGGTTGCGCCCGAGGCCCGCAAGCCGGCGAAGACCGTCTTCATGCGATCGATGGCCCAGAAGAGGTTGACGGCGGTGGGGCGGGTGGCGGCCAGGCGGGCACAGATTTTCTGGAACTCCGGCGCAAATTCGTCGGCGGTTTTGGCCTGTGTGTTCTTGGCGCCGAGGGCGACGCCGTAGGCCGCCGAAACGCCGATAGCCGGCGCGCCGCGCACAACCATGGTGACGATGACGTCGGCCACCTGTTCGTGGGTTGTGGCGAGCACATAACTCTCTTCGAGCGGGAGCTTGGTCTGATCGATGAAGCGGACGCCTTCCGGGGTCCAGGTAAGAGTCGGAATCATGCAATCCCAGTGTAAACCGCGGGATGAAACCAGAGGAGGCGCGAGTTTGAAAAGATTTCTTTGATCCGCTGGACTTGGCGTTGCTTGGATGCGTAGAGTGGTTACGGCAACTTTCCAATCGGTTTCGTCACTTCACGGTCTTTGCCGGCATGGTCGTGGAGGGCAGAGACTCACAAGCGGCGCAAGCCCACGCGGTTCTGGTTAGGGGCGGCAGAGGAAAATCCCGAATGACAACACGATCCACACCACCGGCGGCAGCGGGCACCCCCAGCTATCTGGTACCGTTCATCACGGTCACGGTACTGTTTGGCTTCTTCGGATTCCTGACCAACCTGAACAGCAACCTGATGCCGCAGGTCAAGTCGATCTTTCATCTCAGTTACGGGTCGGCCATGGCAGTGACGGTGGCCTGGTTCTTCGCCTATCTGGTCTTCTCGGTTCCCAGCGCGAAGCTGATCGGCAGAGCCGGTTACAAGCGCACCATGGTGATTTCGCTGTTCGTGATGATGGCGGGCGCGCTGCTGTTTGTGCCCGCGGCCCGTCAGGTGAGCTTTCCGCTGTTCATGACGGCCATCTTTGTGCTCGCCGCCGGAGTCACTGCGCTACAGACCTCGGCCAATCCTTATGTCTCGATTCTGGGGCCGGAGTCGAGCGCGCCAGCCAGGCTAACACTCTCGCAGGCCTTTAACTCGCTGGGGGCGGCGCTGGCGCCGGTGGTGGTGGTTCACTTCATCCTCACCAATCCCAGCAAGACGGTGAGCGAGGCGAGCACAGCCGAGACCGTACAGGGGCCCTACATCGTCATTGCCGGCACACTTCTGCTGCTGGGAGTGGCGATTCTGTTCATGAATCTCCCTGCCATCATTCCTGCGCGGTCGTCACAGGACAGGCCTACTGCCGGCGCGGGAAAGGAACGCAGCATCTGGCACTGCCGCCACACGGTGTTGGGAATGGTGGGCATCTTTTTTTACGTGGGTGTGGAGATCGCGCTGGCCGCCATCGCCATCGACTATTTTCGCAGCCAGGGCATCACGAGCAGCGCAACGATCGCGTTTCTCGCCTTGCTCTACTATCTGCTGATCGGCGCAGGGCGGTTTGTCGGCACGGTTCTCATGCGATGGATCAAGCCGCGCATACTGCTCGCCGTTCTCAGTTTCGCCGGCGTGGCGCTACTGCTGGTGTCGATGTATTCTCACGGATCGGCGGCAGCCTGGACTCTGGTGCTATGCGGAGCCGCCAACTCCATCATGTACCCGACCATCTTCGCACTGGGCATCGCGGAGCTGGGGCCGCAGACGAGCGAAGGCTCCGGGATCATCACCATGGGCAACTTCGGCGGCGCAGTCATTCCGTTTCTGCTGGGCGCGCTGACAGACAAGGTGGGCATTCAGCACGCCTTCATCGTGCCTATCCTCTGCTATTTATACGTGGCATACTATGGGCTGTCGGGCTCCATACCGAGGCGTGCCGCGACGACCTAGGCCGGGCTGCATCACCGCAGGACTCGAAGGTTCGGCGCCGCGCGCGCATCCGGGGGCTTCTCCGGAGGCGTGCTCGCAACGCCGCGTGCGCAGCCGATGCACAGCGCGGCGGGTTTCTGGACTTCTCCTCACCGCGCTGCGTAGAGTGATCTTGAGCGCATAACTCTGGAAGGAGCCGTTTGTGCCCAACCCAACTGCCGTTGATTGGCTGATGCCCACGCTTTATTTTTTCTTTGCGATCAGCATTGGCTACAGTCTGCGGCCTTCGATGACAAGCAGTTCGGCCTTCACGCAGGCGGGGCGCACGATGCCGGCGTGGCTCTGCGGACTAGCCTTTCTAGGCGCGGGCCTGGGATCAGAGCAGGTAATCGCGATGGGCGCGGCAGGGGCCAAATACGGCCTCGCCAGCATCCCGTTTTATTGCCTAGGATCCGTACCGGCTCTGCTGTTTACGAGCCTGTTCCTGATGCCGCTTTACTACGGCTCGAAGGCGCGGTCTGTCCCGGAGTTTCTGAGCTTGCGCTTTGACGATAAGACACGCGCGCTGAACGCGCTCCTATTCGCAGCCGTCACGATCTTCGCGGCGGGAATGTCGCTCTACGCGATGGCGCGGTTGATCCAGGCGCTGCACGTGTTCGACGCCGCCTTCAACAAGCTGCACATGGGGCCCGACGCGAGCTTGATCGCGACCATGGCGCTGCCGGCGGCGGTCGTGCTGCTGTACATCTTGCTCAGCGGTCTCGCTGGCACCATGTATAACCAGGTGGTGCAGTTCTGCCTGCTGATGGCCGGCTTCCTGCCGATGGTGTTTCTGGGGCTGAAAAAGATCGGCGGCTGGAGCGGGCTGAAG
>JAJZNH010000660.1 GCA_021811745.1 Acidobacteriota bacterium | reverse complement strand
CGACCTGGCCACGGCGAAGTGGGTACCCGCACACCATCCCTTCACCGCGCCCTATGAAGCCGATATGGCGAACCTGGTCAGCGACCCGGCCAGCGTGCGCGCTGACTGCTACGACCTGGCCATGAACGGACTGGAACTGGGTTCGGGGTCGATCCGCATTCACCGCAAGGACGTGCAGCAGCAGATTTTTTCGTCCCTTGGGATTAGCGATGAGGAGGCGCGGGCAAGATTCGGCTTCTTCCTGGACGCCCTGGAGTACGGCACGCCGCCGCACGGCGGCATTGCCCTGGGCCTCGACCGCATCGTGATGCTGCTGGCCGGCGCAGCCAACTTGCGCGAGGTGATTACCTTCCCCAAGACAGCCAAAGCCATCGACCTGATGGCCGAGGCCCCGACCACGGTGACCGAGCAGCAGTTGCGGGAACTGCATATTCGCGTGGCGCGACGCGACTAAGCGTGCCGCGGGCGCCCTGCCCGATTGCCGGGCCATCAAGGCTGCACCCGAAGCCACGACACTCAGGTGGCGCGGCGGCAACGAGGTGTGACCTGGCACACGACTCAACAGGGCAATTCTTCCCTGCCTTTGCCACTCGAAGGGTTCGAGGGGAAATATAATAACCACAAATTTACGCTCCGAGCGACGCGCAACGCAGCGTTGGCAGGCGCTGGCGCGCAAATATAGTTGGGTGCCCACCTGCTTGGGCTCAACCGGCCGTCATCACCGGCGAAGGGAGAGATCGATGCTCGATCAGCAACGGGATGTGGCGATCATTGGCGCTGGCATAGTTGGACTTGCGGTTGGTTTAGAACTCACGCGCCGTTATCCGGCTTTCAAGATCGTCGTCCTGGAAAAGGAACGTGAAGTGGCCACGCACCAGACGGGCCACAACAGCGGCGTGATCCATTCAGGCATTTACTATAAGCCCGGCTCCATCAAGGCGAAGCTGGCCGTGGGGGGCGCTGCGGCCATGATCCAGTTTTGCCGTGAGCACGGGCTTCCGCTCGAGATCTGCGGTAAGATCATCGTCGCCACCCGTGCAGACGAGTTTCCGGGACTGGAGGAGCTTCTGCGGCGCGGTCTCGCCAACGGTGTACCCGGCGTGCGCGAGTTGAATGCCAACGAGATCCGCGAGATCGAGCCAAACTCGGCCGGCCTGCGTGGCATCCATGTACCCGGCAGTGCGGTAACCGATTACAAGATGGTCGCGCAGAAGTACGCCGAACTCATCGCACTCGGCGGCGGCGAGGTTCTGACCGGCGCGGGCGTGAGCGCCATCGTTCGCAAGCCCGACGAGATTGCGCTGGAGACCGGCGCGGGTACAATTCACGCCCGCTATGTGATCAATTGCGCGGGGCTGCAAAGCGACCGCGTCGCCAAAATGGCCGGAGCGGACCTGGGCTTGCAGATTGTGCCCTTCCGCGGTGAGTTCTTTGAAGTCGTGCCCGCCAAGCGCAGTGTGGTTCGCGGCCTCATCTATCCCGTACCCGATCCCCGCTTTCCTTTCCTGGGCGTGCATCTCATCAAGCGCACGAACGGAGAGATTGAAGTCGGTCCCAACGCCGTGCTGGCATTCCGGCGCGAAGGCTACCGGCGTACCGCCTTTAGTTTTGCCGACACGGCTACAATGGCGTTCTTCAGCGGCTTCTGGGTCTTAGCTTCCAAATACTGGAAGACGGGCTTCGAAGAACTCCACCGCTCCTGGAGTAAGCGCGCCTTCACACGGGCAATGCAGAAACTGGTTCCTTCGCTGGCCGAAGACGACATTCACCATGCGGGCTGCGGCATCCGCGCCCAGGCTCTGGATCGCTCCGGCCAACTTGTCGACGACTTCCGGTTCGCATTTCAGAACCGCATCCTGCACGTCTGCAACGTCCCATCTCCGGCAGCCACAGCTTCCCTGACCATTGCGCAGGAGATTTTATCCACGCTGAAGCAAGCCGATCCTCTCTTTGCTGAGTGACCGCCGGACAACGGACGGAACGGCAAGCGCGCCTACTTTACCGGCGGCACGAAGACGCGCACTCGCACATGCCACTTGGTGCTTTGTCCCGGCTTCAGAACCACCATGCCCGTATTCATCCCATGCCACTCCTTGCCAAAGGGATCGTTGAAGTTGTATTGGTCCTCAATGGCGGCAAATTTCGCGGTGGGCGGCGAGTACATCTGGATAGTCTTGATCTCCGGTGATATCCCCTCCACTTCGACGCCGTAATGCGCCGCGGGATCGATGACGCGCATGGTCACCACTCCATTCTTCCATTCCAGTTGGCTCCAGTTGTCGTCGAAGTAGTGATGGTCAAGCGGCGCGCCGTCCGGAGCGCGGAAATCGTAAAAAGTTCCTGCGACGGGAACCAGTTTGCCAGCGGGCCAGACGCTGTCGTAGTTGTTCACCACGGTCCTCATGGAGCCGGGAATGTGTACGCGCACCTGCGCATGTTCGCCGGATGGGAAGTTGAAGTAGGGATGCCAGCCAATCGCGATAGGCTCAGACTGGGTGCCCACATTGTGCGCTACATCGACTACGTCAATGGCGTTGGCCGTGAGCGAGATGGTGATGTCCAGATCCGTCTTTGCGAACCACCGCCCGTGAAACGCATCGCGGATCACGCCCGTCACCTGCTCACCGCCGGGAATCTTGCTCACGCGAATGTCGGTAGCCTTGGCCTTGAGGATGAGGCCGTGCATGGCGTCGGGTTTGGCTCCGGGCAGTTTGCCCTTGTCGTTGGCCGGCAGCGTCACCATGCGGCCTTCCCAGGAGGTGGTTATGGTCTTCCCATCGGGCGAAATCTTGCCGATGATGCGGTTGGGGTACGGGCAGAGCATGGCGGCGCCCAAGCGGTAACCCAGATCGCCGTTGGCCGTGTCTTCCTGGTCCAGCATCTTCTTGGCCGTGGCCAGATCGGGCGAGGCGAGAACGTTTACTTCCCCTTTGCCGGGAAAATTGGCTCTGATGTAGAGCAGTTCCATGCCGCGCCCCGGCATCACCGTTACGCTGGTGAACTCCGGCTTGGTCTTGCTCACCGGCTTGCGGCTCAATGTGACGATCTTCTCGCCCCCGATCTCTGTTTGGGCCTGGGTGCGGGCGGGGGCCAGTAGGGAAACAGCCGCCAAGACCGGCAGGAAAGCCTGCAGGGTAAACAAGCGTAGCAAATGCAAACGGTCACATGGCTTCATCATCATGGTCGGCGAACTCTTGGTTCCTTTCTGAAGATTCATCTCGTCTTTGGGGCGGTCACTCCGAGGCGCACGCCTTCCCCACTGCCGCAAAAGTGCATCAGGAGGCGCTGCCATTCTACGCCAAGCCACCTTGGCTGAGCATCTTTGGCTGGCAATGTGAACCGGCATGGCCACGGACTGTGCGATTAGGAGGTGTGGGTAAGACCTCCGGCAACATTACTCGAAAAAATAAGCCTGATTTTTCTCTCTTCCTGCTAACTAATTTTTTAGTTGTCCGTCCATTGGTTGTGAGAAGGATCCCGGTTCAGGCGTTGTCTCAATAAAATCAAGAAGATCCATATGCCGCCAAAGAAATCCAACACGCTGACCGAGGCTGAGCTCAGGCTGATGAAGATTCTCTGGCTGCGCGGCGAGTCGGCAGTAACCGATCTCGTCGCCGCAATGCCGGAAGGAGAACCGTTAGCCTATAACTCGGTGCTGACGACGATCCGCATTCTGGAGCAAAAGGGTTACGTCGCGCACCGCCAGGAGGGCCGGGCATTCATCTACCGTCCGTGCATCGCGGAGCAAGAGGCGAGCCGGTCGGAGGTGCGCCGGGTCCTGAGCCGTTTCTTCGGCGATTCCCGGGAGCGGTTGCTACTGTCTCTGCTGGATGACGGCGAGATCACGGCGGAGGAATTGCAGCGACTCAAGGACGCCATTCGCGAAGTGGCGCCTGACAATGGCCCGGCGGGCGGCTCGAATCCCGCGGGTGCAAGCGAGGATTAAAGCTGAGGAATAGAGCATGGACATGACCTTCATTGCCGATGCCTTGCGGTGGGCGCTTGCGGGCGCGGCCCACACCCTGCCTTCTGCTTTCCGGGCATTCTCCCAAGCGGCAGCGCCGATGGCAGTGACGGCGCTTTGGCAAAGCGCCGCCGTGGCGGCGGGTTTGGCCATCTGCCTGCGCTTCGCTCCACGCGCCTCGGCCGCGCATCGCTTCGCGGTCTGGGCCGCCGGTTTTGCGGCGGTTCTTGCTCTTCCCTTTCTGCCCCTGCTTTTGACCTTCGGCTCCCATGCCGCTGGTGGCGCCGCTGCCAGCTTGGCCGTGGCTCCTCCCAAGCCGTGGCTGCAGTTGGACATTCACTGGAGCCTGGGCCTGGGTGCGCTTTGGATCGCCGCGTCGCTTCTTCGCGCCGTGGACCTGGGTCTGCACTCCTTGCGCTTGCGCCGATTGTGGAGAGCAGCGATTCCCGTCGTATCGGGCGATCTGGCTGATGCACTTCCGCCCGCTTCGGCCGCACAGTGGGGCCGGCGTACCGTCCAGGTGTGCACAACTAGGGATCTCGACCGGCCAAGCGTCATCGGATTTTGGGCGCCTCGCATCCTCATTCCCGATTGGCTTTTGCCCCGCCTCACGCGGGAAGAACTGGAGCAGGTAGTTCTACATGAAACCGAGCACCTGCGCCGGCGCGACGATTGGACCAATCTCTTCCAAAAGCTGTTTCTGATCCTGTTTCCGCTCAACCCGGCGCTCATTTGGATCGAGCGCCGCCTTTGCCGGGAGCGGGAGATGGCCTGTGACGACGGGGTGGTGCGGAGGACGCGCGCGCCGCGCGCCTATGCGGCCTGCCTCGCCAGTCTTGCCGAGCGCGGTCTCGAACGCCGGGCTGAAGCGCTCTCGCTGGGGGCTTGGCAACGCCGTCCCGAGCTTGCTCACCGTATTCACCGTATTCTTAAGCGCACTCCCAGCTTGAGCCCTTGGGCGACCAATGTCCTTTTGGCTACGCTGGGCTGCGGACTGGTTTTCGGTTCCGTTGAGTTCGCCAGTTGCCCGCAGCTGGTAGCCTTCGTCCCGGCTCAGAGCGCGGCGGCGACCCAGCGCGCGACTTCTGCGGAGGCCCTCGCCGAGGCGCAAAAGCAACCCATTCACAAGTTAAGTGACGATTCTGGACAAATTGCGCAGCCAAAGATTATCGGCCATGCCGCCCAGTTCCTCCCGGCAAAATCGCGCGCCCTTTCGCCGGCACATCGCTCCGTCGCTTCCAATACGCGGGTCGCGGCGCCTCGCGCGCCTGCAAGAGCAGCCTCCGTGCAGAGATGGGAGACGGCATCGATCACTCCCGGCGCCAGCCGGCCAGGACGGGAACTTCTCAACGCTGCATCGGCGGCACCGAGGCTCGTCGTCAGCGCGGCGCAGCTCCCCGTCCATACACAAGAGTGGATTGTGCTCGCGACCTGGCAGCAGGTTCAGGCTTCCACACTCGCCGATGCGGAGTCGGCCAGGCAAGGAGCCTATGCGAGCGTCCGCCGCCCGGGGATCGGGGCTATCGTACGCCCGCACGGTGAGCCGATGACCCGCACCTCCGTGACCCGCATGATCTTCAGAGTTTATCCCGCAATTCCCCTTTCCGCATCGGCCGCCGCGGTTCCCTTCCGCAACGGCTGGCTTGTGATCCAACTTTAATCAGCAACTTCAACCCAACGGAGACAAAGCAATGTCGACAACAACTAATTTTTTAGTAGCAAAAGTAAAAGAATGGGCGGTTCCCACGGCGGCTTTGACCATTCTGGCCTTCACCGCAACCTTCTTGCTCGGCCGCAACGTTGCACATGCGGCGCCGAGCAGCGCCAACGCGCCCCTGAGTGAAAACGCAATTTCGCCCTTGCTCTCGGTTAACAGCGCCGTTGAAGCCGTGGTCCATCACGTCATGCCCGCCGTGGTCTACATCGAGGTAACCTCCAAGGTCGATCAGAACCAGAACCAAAGCGCTGGCTTCGGCGGCATCAGCCCCCAAGAGATTCCCCCCGAATTCCGCCACTTCTTCTTTTTCGGTCCCGGCAACGGCCAGAATCGGCAACCGCAATACCAGCAGGCGATCGGCAGCGGTTTCATCATCTCGCCCGATGGCTACATCGTGACCAATCACCACGTCGTCGCCGGAGCCAAGACCATTGACGTCACATTGCACAACCGGCAGGTCTATCCTGCCAAAGTCGTGGGCGTTGACAAGCTTGACGACCTGGCCGTGATCAAGATCAATGCCACGAACCTGTCCACTGTTTCCTGGGGCGACTCCGCCAAGCTGGAGGATGGCGAAACAGTGATGGCGTTTGGCAATCCCTTTGGCGAATTGAGCTTTTCGGTCACACGCGGCATTGTCAGTGCGACCCATCGCGGGGTAAGTCCCAGCAACAACAACCGCGCCCCCAGAGATTACATCCAGACCGACGCCGCCATTAACCCCGGCAACTCCGGTGGACCCCTTGTCGACGCGCACGGCCACGTGATCGGAATCAACACCTTCATCTACTCCAATAGCGGCTCGTTCGCCGGCGCAGGCTTTGCCATTCCATCCAACCTCGCTCAGCACTACGTCAACGAAATCATCAAGACAGGCAAGGTCGAGCACGGGTTCCTGGGCATCACCATCTCCAATGTCACTCCTCAGAATGCGAAATTCTTTGACCTTCCCACAGCGTCCGGCGCTCTGGTTAACCAGGTAAGTCCTGACACGCCCGCTTCTCGTGCAGGCTTCCAGCACGGCGACGTGATACGGTCGATCAACGGCAAGCAAGTTGCCGACGCCACCGATCTGCAGGTCACGGTCAGCGAAATGGTTCCCGGCACGGCCATCACCATGGGCATCCTCCGCAATGGCAAGCCGCAAATCCTCAAGGCGACCGTGGGAGAGTTTCACAACAACGGCGAAGAGACAGCGAGCTCCGGATCGGGAGCGGCACAACACGCGAGGCTCGGCATTTCCGTAGGCAACCTCACTCCCGACGTTCGCCAGCAGCTCAATGTCCCCTCGTCGGTCCACGGTGTAGCCATCGAAAACGTAACTCCTGGCAGCCCGGCGGACTTTGCCGGTCTCCAGTCTGGCGAAGTGATTCTGGAGGTCGACCGCCATCCTGTCGACAGCCTTGACAGCTTCATGAGTCAGATTCGGGCCATCCCGGAGGGCCAGAATGTGCTGCTCCTGGTCTGGTCCAATCAGGGTACGGGCTACGTGGTCGTGCAGACGAGCCAGGGCGGCAATTAGCGGACTGGGGGCAATGGCCTGACCCGCGGCGACAGCCGTGGCGATACCCCTTGCTCCGCGTAGGGTTGGAGTTCTCTCGGTCCCCATGGAGAAAAGGTCCGTCCGTGGGGACCGCGGAGCCTCTGCCACACAACCGGAAATCCCCCCGAGGATCAACGGGCTTACAGCCTGCGAGACATTCCCGGCGTCGGCGCTATGGGTCCTTTTGAGGCCTCAGCCTGGGCAACCTCTCAAAGGCATTCCTGCTTCACGCAGAACCTGCAAGGAAGACCTGCAAAGTTGCGATTTCTTAGCGATATTGCAGATTAAGCTTTGAGGCCTTGGGATACACCTGAAGGAGAAATGCCCTAAGCCGCGGCACGAAGCACGACGTCGGCCCACACCACGGCCTCCGTATAGCAGTGCAAGATCTCTGCCTCACCCAACCCGTTGGCCTGAAGGAGCGCGCTGCACGCCGCCCAGTCGCCGCGTTCGTGATGCTCCAGCCACTCGAGCAGAGTGCGTTCGCGGTTGGCCGTTCCTTCCAGGGCTTCGCGAATTCTGTCGCGCAGCCCTAAGGCTGGCGTCAGCGTGTTCATGGGGAGGTGCAGCATGACCGGCAGCAAGCTGAGCATGCCAACAAGATACTGCTCGGGAGAAGCCAGCGCACACATACCGGCCGCCAACTCGCAGAATCGCCCGCGCACAAAGACGATGTGCAGGATTGCCGGCGGGGAACCACTGTTCCATTCGGTGGCGATCGCCAGCGTCAACACCCGGCGCAGCATCTCGTCGCCCAGCACCACCATGGCTGATTGGATCGACCGCACCTCCACCCGTACAGCACAGATGGGAGAATTGGCCAGCCGCAGCAGCCGCACCGTAAGGGATGGGTCGCGCTTGATCAGTTGACCCAACTCGCGCAGGTCCAGCGGCTCGCATTGCAGTTGCTTGAGAACCTCCATGTGCAACATGCAGTTGGAGGGCACCTTGCGATTGGCGAGCAAAACCGGACGGCAAAAATAATACCCTTGAAAATACGCGAACCCTTCCTCGCATGCCTGCCGGTAATCTTCCACTGTCTCGATCTTCTCCGCCAGCAGATGGGCCTTGCCCCGTTTCAGCCGCCGCAGCAGATCATGCCGCGCCTCCACGCTCATCGCCAGAAAATCTACCTTCACGAAGTCGGCGAGCTCCAGCAACGGTTCGATGCCCGGTTTCCATGTGAAATCGTCGAGGGCGATGAAATATCCTTTCAGTTTCAGATCCCGACACACGGCAACCAGTTCTTCAGTCGGTTCGACCGTTTCGAGAACCTCCAGCACGGTAGATTGAGGCGGCAGAACCTCCACTTGGCGCCCGATGAGCGATTCTTGGGTGCAGTTCACAAATCCTTGCAGACCGCCCGCCAACTGCTCCAAGCCGAAGACCACCGTATTGTCGAGCATGGTGCGGGTAGCCTGGTCGCCGTCCCCGCTAAAGGCCGCCTCAGCCCCATCTCGAAATAGCAGCTCGTACCCGTAGACCCTGCCCCGCACGTCCAGAATTGGTTGACGCGCCACATAACGCAGTCCCCCTCCGCGCTCCGCCAAGGCTGTTTCAGGGCGATCGGCCACTTCAACTTGCGCCGCCATGTGAATCTTCCCCTAAACCTTATCGGCCAGTTGCCGCCATTACTTGAGAAAGCGCTGTCCGTAGCGGCAGCGCGGAGGCTCAAACTTTGTCGCGCGGTGCAGATTCCCGGCGGACCCGCAGATGACCGGACCGCTGGCAAAAGCGGCAAAAAATAGCTCACAGGATCGCCTTCGCCCCATCCATCGAGCGCAGGAATTGACACTCCTAGCCGCGGCGAAGCGTGTGCACGGTGACTTCCGGAGAACAATCCAACCGGAAAGGAACGCCGACGGTGCCAAGACCGCGATTGACATAGAGCTGCATGGAGCCCACGGTGAAGCTTCCCTCCACATACTTTCTGCCCAGCGGAGGAAGCACCAACGCCCCGACAAGCGGAAGACGAATTTGACCGCCATGGGTATGGCCGGCCAGCATGACATCCACGGCTTGGCCCGCCGGAGTGACGATGCATTCGTCGGCGTAGTCCGGGGCGTGGCACATCAGCACGACCGGTTCATTGGGTATGTTCCGGATAGAGGCCGGCACCGCCAGCTCCGGGCGCGGATGGCCAACTCCCGGATCGTCGAGTCCCGCCAACCAGATCCGGCCACCCCCGTATTCAATGGGCAAATAGGAGTTGATAAGCACCGTGATGCCGTTGGCCCTCAGCGCCTCCGTGACCTGCCTGGCTCCCACTAAGAGGTCGTGGTTGCCGAGTATCGCGTAGATCCGGCGGCATTTCAGCCCGCGAAGAAGGTCGGCGCATTGCCAGGCCGCCCCTCGAGCCAATTTCCGCATTCCAAACTGGTGGGTTACATAGTCTCCGGTCAACAACACCAAGTCGGGATTCAGCTCGTTGATGCGGCGAATCGCCTGCCGGAGAAAAAAAGGCTCGGTGAATTCGTCCAGGTGGATGTCGCTCAGTTGGGCAATGCGCATGCCGTCAAAGGCCACAGGCAAGTTGCGCAGAACGATGTTGCGCTGGGTGATATCTATCCAATGGCGTGCAATTTCACCTGAATAAAGCGCCAAGCCGGCGGCACCGCACATCCCCGACTTGAGAAAATACCGGCGGGTGATCGTCCCGCGAGAAACCCTGGGAATAAACGCCATTTCCTATGGTAGCCGTTTCGTCTCCCGCCAGGCGAGCGGCAGCCTGTCCTCAGTCGGGAACCTCCGCGAAGTACTCGCCCACTTCCTGCCAGTTGTTCACGCGCATAAAGCCCGTAGCGTCCAGGTTGTGAGGCGCGGTATAGAGCAGGCCCTGACCTGCGAAGCGAAGCAGGTTTTTGGGCTGGTCGTCGATCAGGTAATCGGCGCGAAGAATGGATTTATCGCCGCAGAAGACATAGCGCGTAGGGGGGATAAACGAGAAGTGCCGCTGCAGCCAGCGGTACTTGGGGCCGAGTGAGTTGGGAACAACCATCGCTTGCGTGGCGATAAAGATCTCAAAGCGGGTGGAAAGCCCTTTCAAGACCTCCTGCGCGCCGGCCATGAGAGGCAGATCCTCGAAAAAATCCTCGGCATCGAGAAAAGCGCGAAGCTGCTGCTGGCGGTCGACGGGCGTGGCCTCCCACAGCCCCTTCCCCGCCAGGTCCTCGGGGGTAACCTCTTCGTCGAACGCCTGGTTGTAGCGGCGCAGGTGCTCGGCGAGGGTGTCGGCCATGACCTCATCCATATCGACGCAGATGCGACGCACAAACGCTCCCATTGGGCAAAGGAAAGGCGCCCTGAAAAGATATTCAATAAGAAATCCTAGCAGCGCACGGGCGTCTGTTTCCAGCGGCTCTTTCTTCGTCTATCCCCCTTTGGCTAATTGCGGCCGGCTGGCGCACTTCGGCAAGGAATCTCTTCGGGCGCAAGCCGCAGGTGTGTGCGCAGTCTGCTCTCGGTCTTCGCAAAAAGAAGCATTTGGCCACCTTTGGGCCGAGCCGTCAACGGCGCGTCACAGGGCCGCGTGATGCCGGTCACGCAGCAGCAATCAAGGCGCGGCTAAGATCGTAAAATCTCTTGCGTTCGGGACTCAAACGCCATGTATAGCAGGACCCAAAACGAAAATGGCAGTTACAACTCCCGTTGCCTGCACTGCTTCATGACCATCGCCTCCTGCGTCGGGACGGAGAAGGAACTAGACCTGCTCGAAGCCCGGCACCTCTGCCCCGAAAAGGTCCTGGCGCGATTGCTCGCTCAGCAGATGGCCGTCGATTCGCACGCTGCACACCACTAAGGGAACCTCTGAAGAGCTCCCCGCTCCACAGCTGTGGTGGGTAATGTGGAGTTGAGGAGAAGATTGCGCATGCGGCAGATGGCGTTGGCCCATCAGGCAGAGTTTCAGCGGTACTCGAAGAGGAC
>JAJZNH010000846.1 GCA_021811745.1 Acidobacteriota bacterium | reverse complement strand
GTCGTCTATACCCACACGGGCGAAATCTATGAGACCGGACCTACCTTCAGTCTCCAAGGCATCGACAACACCACGTACTACATGGATTCACCCGATCCCAACAACCCGTTTCCCTATGCCGACTATACCGGCACCGGCAACACCCTTCACTGTGCCAACAGTGCCGTTCGGCAGCTGATCGTCGAAAGCCTGCGCTACTGGGTGCGCGAGATGCACGTGGACGGGTTCCGCTTCGACTTGGCGTCAGTCTTTACTCGCAATGACGACGGCTCGATCAACCTCGACGATCCGGCCATATTCGGCGATATTGCTGACGATCCCGACCTGGTGGGCACCCGCATGATTGCCGAGCCCTGGGACATCAGCGTCGGCGGCAATGAGCTGGGGCGCAAATTTCCCGGCATCAGCTGGCGCCAATGGAACGACAGGTTCCGCACCACACTGCGGCGCTTTGTCAAAGGCGATTCCGATTGCCTGCCCGACTTGATGACACGCTTGTACGGCAGCGATGACTTATTCCCTGATGCTCTGCCCGACAGCTGCCATCCGTTCCAGAGCCTCAACTATGTTGCTTCCCATGACGGTCCGACTCTCTATGACCTGGTTGCTTACAACGGGAGCGAAAGCTGGAATTGCGGAGGCGACCGGGATGATGGTGAGATCGGCATCGCGCCTGCGGTCATGGAGCTGCGTAAACGGCAAGTCAAGAACTTCTGTTGCCTGCTGCTGCTGGCCAACGGCACACCCATGTTCCGCATGGGAGATGAGATCCTTCAGACCCAGCACGGCCAGCTCAACCCCTACGACGTAGACAATGACTCAGTCTGGATGGACTGGGATCGTCTCAATGCCCATGGCGACATCTTTCGTTTCTTTCAGAAGATGATTGCTTTCCGCAAGAGCCACCCCACCATTGGCCGCTCCGGCTTCTGGCGGGACGATGTGAAGTGGCATGGGGTTCTAAATGACCTTGACATGTCGTCCGATGCCCATGCCCTTGCGTATTGTCTGCACGGGGCTTCCCAAAAGGACGATGACATCTATGTCATGATCAACGCATACTGGCAGGCTTTGGATTTCACCGTTCAGGAAGGCCTGCCCGAGGAGTGGAAGCTGCTGATTGATACCAGCGCGCCATCCCCGAAGGACATCGCCGATCAGGCAAGCGCCCGAAACATCAACACGCTGGTCTATACGGTCGCTCCGCGGTCAGTTGTTGTGCTGGCCCGGCCTTCCAAGTAATCCTGGGGTCAGAGCAAGGCCGTCAGGGATGGCGGCCTTGCTTTCCTGTGACGAGGATGCTCTGAGCTTGCAAGCGCGATGTTGCGGCGTGGAATGCGCCCAGGTACAACCCAGTACGTTAACCGCGGCAGCAGGAACCATAGTGAATCCTGGAGCAGGAGACGCTTCGAAGAGATCTAGATTCAGAAGTTCAACCATCCATCGTGCCACGTCTTCTCGCCAGACGTAACTAGCAGATGATCGTAAGATCGATTGGACAATGCCAGCACCCACAATCTGCGTGGCTTGTGAGACTTAGGTTGCGTGGCAAGAGCCTGCGCTCCGATCGACATGGCGAGAACGGCCCACTGATGCTCACATTCCCAATATCCCGTGGACAGGAGTGTGCGGGTTGCTTGAGCAGGGCGGGGCATTCAATTCGCCCGGCCATCTCCGTGGGTTGGGTAATCCACGCGGAGAGCGAGGATCTCGTACGGGTGGAAGGGCAAGGCGACGTGATTGTTGGTGATGGCGAGCGGATTACCTTCCGGTTGCTCCATCAGGTTCGTGGCGACGGCGGAGGTGGCGCCGGGAGGAACGCGCAGCGAGATCTCTCCGGATTTTCCGGCCCACTCGTAGAAGTGGAAGATCAGGGAGTGGGTGTCCTCGGCTTTCTTCATGGCGGTGAGGACAATGTCAGAGGGCGCGACCGAAACGAAGGAGTGCTCGGCAGGGAGCGTGCCGGTGTGGGGCATTACCTGCATGGCGGTCAGCGGGAAATTGAAGTCGTAGCCGTGGCGAACCGTCATGGCCTGCCGCCAGGAACCGGCGTGCGGGTAGAGGGCAAAGCTGAAGTGCTGGTGGCCGCGGTCAGCGTTGGGATCGGGCCAAACCGGCGAGCGCAGCAGGGTGAGGCGAAGCAGATTGCCGACGGCGTCGTAGCCGTATTTGGAGCTGTTGATGAGGCTGAAGCCGTGCTGCGCGTTGCCGAGGTCTGCCCAGCGCTGCGCAGGAACTTCAAACCGGGCCTGCTCCCAGCTATTGTTGCGCGTGGTGGGGCGCTGGATGGTCCCGAAGGGGATTTCAAACGTAGCGAAGGGGCTGGTGGCAGAGAGCGCGAAGGCGGCTTTGAGCAGGATGTGGGTCTCATGCCAGTCAACGTTGTTGTCAACTACGACCTGATCGGAACCGGTTTCGAGGACGATGTCCTGAACAAATTTGGATTTGTCCCAGTGACGAGTGACGCGGACAACGGCGCGCATGGGGTTGTTGTCGATGAGCTGAATGGAGTCGGCCTGGGTGAGACGCACGGGCGGACGGTCAAGGGTGCCGGGATCGATATTCCAGGCGTCGTATTCCTTGGGCGTATCTTTGAAGGCCTGGAGCTCGTTGCCACAGGTGTTGGGAGCGAGCGTCTCGAAGCCAGCCGTTTTGTCGTAGAGGCTGGTGATGCAGCCGGTCTTGGGATCGATGACGACGCGGAGGGCAGCATTTTCAAGGGTGAGGCCGTGGACGTGGAGATCGCTCGGGAACGGGCGCGCGCCGGGGACGACGCGGAGGACTTCATAGCCGAGGGAAGGCACGTCTTTTGCCCGGACCAGGAGATGGAAGGCGTTCGTCGAGGCGTTCTTCGAGAGGATCTCCGAGGGAAGGACATCGCCGCGGGCATCAAGGACAGAGACGGCTGCGGTGGGCGAGGGCATCTGGACATCAATCTTCACATCGCCGGAGCGCGCCCAGGCGAGGGGATTGAAGACGAAGACGGGAACACCGGAGGCCGTGCGCGTATCCACGCGGGCGGCGATCGTGTCGAGGGCCGCTGAGGAGATGGCGTTGTCGGCCAAATGGACCTGCTGATACTGCTGGGCGGCATCCTTGTAGATGACGCCGATGCCGGAGCCGGCGGCGAGATCGTGGAAGTCGTTAAAGGTGATCTTTTTCCAGGCGCTGGTGAGCTCAGTGGCTGGGTAAGGGCTGCCATCGAGCCAAGCGAGTGAGGCGTATTTCTCGGCGTCGAGTGTCCACTCCGGGCCGTGACGGAGGTTGTACTTCATGAGGGCCTGGGTGGTGTAGACGCCGCGGTGGAACTCGAGATACATCTCGTCGTCCCAGGTGGGAATGGCGATTTTACCGGGGACAGGGGTGGGTTCGACATAACCCTTGGCGATGGTGCGGTAGTCCCAGGTGCGGGATTCGGGAGCGATCTCTTTCTCGATAGCCGAGAAATACGTGCCGGCGGTGCCGAATTGCATCTTGGGGACGACCTTGTCGGGCTGCATCCAGTGAAGGCCCTGGTCGAGCATGGCGCGGGTGGGCCCGCCGCCGTGGTCGCCGACGCCGTAGAGATCCATCATTTCACTAAGACCAGGAGCGAATTTCCGCGCCTGCACAAGATCGGCGGCGAGACGGACGGGGTTGAGGTTGGTGTTGGCGTAGTCGTGCGGGAAGTAGGTGAGGACCTTGCTGCCATCGGGCGACTCCCACCAGAAGAGCTTGAAGGGGAGCTTGTTGGTGTCATTCCAGGACATCTTCTGGGTGACGAAGTAGTCGATGCCCGTGCGTTTGTAGATCTGCGGAAGCTGCCAGTTATAGCCGAAAGAGTCGGGGTTCCAACCGATGCGCACGTCGACGCCGTAGTGCTTTTCATACCAGCGCTTGCCGATGAGGATGGAACGGACGGTGGATTCGCCGTCGGGCATATTGAGGTCGGGCTCGACCCACATGCCTCCGACGACCTCCCAGCGGCCCTGCTTGATGCGCGCGGCGATCTGGGCGTTCAGACTGGGGTAGTCGCGGGCCATCCAGTTGTTATAGGCGGCGGCGGACTGGGTGAAGGTGTAGGTGGGGTACTCGTTCATGAGCTGGATGGCGGTGCCGAAGGTGTCGTGGACGGTGTTGACGGTTTCGGTCCACGGCCAGAGCCAGGCAGCATCGATGTGAGAGTTGCCGGTGAGATGGAGGGTGGCTGTGTCCATCAGGGGCTTGAGAGCCATGAGCGTGGATTGGGCGGCGCGAAGCGAGGCGTCGAACTGCGCCTGCTGGGAGGCGTCGAGTGCGTGGAGATTGACCTGGGCGATGGCTTTCGCGAGGGTGGCCTGGTCGGCGGGGATATTTTTGGAGAGGCTGGGCACGAGCAGCGCCGCGGTGAGGAATTCGTCGCGGAGATCTTCGGGACTGGGGCGGCTGGCGGCGAAGTCAATCCGCATGGGCGCACCCACAAAGTGCTTGCGGTCGACGGTGTTGAGCAGCTTGACGGCGACGAGGATGCGTTCGCCCGGCTGGGCCTGGTCGAAGAGGACGATGGGAGCAAGATCGTCGCCCATGGCCACGCGGCGGCCGTTGAAGTAGATGATCTGTGGCAGCGGGCCGTTGACCGACGCATTGAACTGAAACCAGATGCGCGTACCCGTGAGGTCGTAGCCCCGGAAGGTCTTTGGGACGGTGATCCACTGGCGAAACCACATCGAGTCAGTCGAGTAATCGGTGTTTGGCACTGCAAGGGGCCAGGAGGAGTCGTCGAGGGCGGGATCTTCGCCGTGGGCGAGTGTGCCGACGTGGTAGCGCCACTGGCCCTCAGGGAGATAACTGAGCGAGCCGAGACGGGTAATGACTTCACACTGCGCCGGGGAAAGATTCTTCTCCGCCTCGGCGACATCCTGCGTGGATTGCGCACGTACGCCGCTCACCAAGACAAGAGCCAGAAGAGAAAATCCGAGAATTTGCCGGAACACCTTTAACTCTCTGTGGATGATTATCCTGGGCCGAGATTTCCATTGTCGTTTCCCGGACACCGCAATTGTACACACCTGCGCTTGCTCATGTAAGCGAGATCTCTGCGGTTTGGTGTCTGATTGGTTCCAGGTGCGGACGGAACTTGAGCACATTCCCGGTCAATCTCCGCACACGTCCCAAGTGCACAGCCAGCCCGAATACCGGTAAGCATGATGAGAGGGTGGCATGTCCGGTATTTTGTGCCACCGAGATTGTTGGTGTAGCGCCATGAATGAGCGTGATCCTTTCTGCAAAAGTCACCTCGCTGAGCGGCTCGTCGACGCGCATGTTGCCGGTCAAAGCAGGCACAGAATGTGATTGTGCCCGTGCAATTTCACATCAAAGAACTTCAACACAGAGAAACAATCCGGTACTTCTCTCCACCTTCGTCGACTCTCCTCGTTTCATGAATCCGTGGGTTTGACCTCATCGGGCACGGGAGTCGAGGATTCCGGCCCAATCACAGCTCGAGAGCTTTCGAGTCACAGGATGCCTCCAACATTTCTGAATTCTCTTGACCAGGTCGAGTTCCTTCTGCCCACGAGCCGGCCTCGCCTGCAGGCCCAAGTGCGGCGAGGCTTATGTGGCCGGCCCGTGCCACTAAGGTTCCCGGCCCTGGCCAAGTTCAGCCGATACCCATTCATCTCGTGAACAATACTCAAAACGGTCTTTCAATATACGCCGCCATTCTTACCCTTCATCAAGACGGCCGCTCTGTCTTCATCCGCCCCACTAAAAGGCGCAGCCGGTGGCAAGGTCAAGTCGTTGCTCTGCCCCCAACTTTGCCACTCCTTGCGGTGAGCAGGAGTCAATGGGAACTGAGAGCTACCGTCGGCCAGATGTCAAAATCAAGCAGACAACGATCAAGCCTCTTAACATCTGCCGGCGCATCGGCAGCGGCGCCGGCAGCATGCCTTTCATCTCTACGTATCCAATATTGCCTCTTGCCACCCTGGCTCCGGCGGCTTTCGGCCGGGAGTATCGGGTGGTGAGTCGCGCGCATCCTTGTCGAACGGCGCGATGCCAGTCGTATTAATGTACCAATGCGTCAGTCGCGTCTGGAGTTCATCCTGGAGCGCTGCCACTCCGGATTCGCCGTAGAGATTGTGTTCCTCGTGCGGATCCGTCTTATAAACGTACAATTCACTCTGTCCTTGTGGCCTCACGATCAGCTTCGCATCTTGCGTTCTCACCATGGCGCAACGGGTAATCGTCTGCGGCTCTTCGTTCTGCAGGCGGACTTTCGGAGCGTAGATCCCTCCGGTTGTCAGAGGTTCGTAACACTGCGGCTCATACACGTTATAGCCGCCTTCGCAGAACGCTGCCCGGTTGGGGTCGCCCGCCTTGCCGGAGACTTGGGGCAGCAGGCTCCTGGAAAAATGTGTATGTTTGGCCTGGATTCCCGCCAAATCCAGGCAAGTCGCCATCATGTCAAAGTTCTCAATCATATCGTGCGATTCGACGCCGGGGACACCACCAGGCACGCGCGCAATCATCGGGACGTGGGTGAGGACATCCTCCAATCCGCTCGGCCATTTTTCCACTAGCCCGTAATCGCCGGTGTAGTCGCCATGATCGGAGAAGCAGATCACGGCCGTATCCTTGTCGTGGTTGGTGCGGTCGAGCGCCTCCAATAATTGCCCCAGCACCCAATCCTGGAAGCTGACCTGCCCATAGTAGACGGCCTTGATCTTGCGAAGCGTCGCTTCCGGCACGTTGGTCAAACCGTAGCGTTCTCGAATTTTCTCGTGAAAACTCGGGCGTCTCGGTAATCCGAATGGAATGGGAGCTGGAACATCGTTGGGAGAATACATGTTGTAGAAGTCCGCCGGGCAGGTGTAAGGAGGATGCGGATTAATGAGGGGAAGAAAAATGCAAAATGGCTTGTCGGTCTCTGTTCGCTCCAGAATGTCGATGGCCGATAGCACTAACCGGTAGTCGTTCTCCTCGCGGCGGTCCCCCATGGGCGGAAACAGGAAATCGTCAGGCATTGGGGTGCCACCTTTCATGATTCCTGGCGCTCCTCGGCCAGCAAAACGAGCTCGACCGCCTTTGCCCACCTCTGACCATTCCGTCACGCTGCCGTAAAAGCTTTCGGCCGCCAGGGCGTCATTCTTTCCGTACCAATAAACGTCATAGCCGCCGTCCTTGAGATACCGGAAGAGATTTGGTTCATAAGGGCGCAAAAAGTAGTAGAGACTTCGGTGTCCGCGAACGCTGGTCGGCCAGCCGGTCAAAAAGCTGCAGCGGGACGCTCCGCACACCGGATATTGCACGTGGCAATTGGTAAACTTTGCGCCTTCCGCCGCCAAACGGTCGAAATTGGGCGTCTTGGTGAGGGGATTGCCGAAACAAGCCAAGCTATCGGCGCGCAATTCGTCGGGCTGAAACAAAATGATGTTGGGGCGCTTCGCCAGACTCGACCGCCGTTCCGCGGCGCCAGTTGAATCGGAGGAGTTCCCTGCCGGGGGCTGCGGAGCCTGCCCGGAAGAGGCTTGACGTGACAATGCCCCCGCCATCATCGCTGCGCCGGATACTTCCAGGAACTTTCGCCTGTTAAATTCAGCAGCCATTGTAATCTCCCTCTATGTCCTCGCTATTCTGACGATTGGAAATCCCGATCGAACCGGAAAATCTGATCGTTTCGTTGCCTCTAGACCTCTAGTCGCCAACTGTGCAACGAACGAAACTTCCGGCCGTGTACCCGAAATGAAAAAACTTGCTCCGGCGGGCTCGTGGAAAAAATAGGCGGTGCGACCAGTGCGAGTCAAGCTTGAAACGGTTGGAAACTCAGACCTCGCCGGATCTTCTTCATAACCCCTGAAAAATGAAGTGCTATCTCGGCGCCAAGGCGGTAAAGCGGCATTGGTTCCAGGGAACGGGTTGTGCATTCGATGTGCACCGCAGCAGCCAGTGTACACGATGTGCACAGGCTGCCCGACCTGTTGCACGGTGACAATGAGTGTGAGGCGTCGCGGGGTATCTGGGACAGACCGAGCCGATTCATCAAGCCACGGCGCAGGACATGACCAGTCGGTAAGTGAAAACCAGGGCCGAGTTCAATCAGGACCAGAAGCGCAAGAACCACACCAAAGCGCGGGTGCGCTCCAAGGTAGAGTGGCCGGTTCGTATCCTCAAACGCGTCATTGGATTTACCAAAATGCGCCATCGCGGGTTGTACAAGAACAGAGAATGGCTATGTACAGCCTTTGCCTTGGTCAACACCTGCCGGCACCGCCGCCAGCGCGCCAAGAGCATTTTCCAGCTGGCCCCGCTTGGGGCGCAGTGTGTCTGCCCGGGCTTGATAGAACCTCCGTCAGGCAAAAGAACATGTTCGATAACCGCAAAATCGACTATCTTTTTTTGAGCGCGTACGGCGGAACAGGGGAATTTTTGCTTCATAACTCGCTGATCTTCAGAAGTGCCCTTAAAGAATCTCTGAACAAGGCAGATCTGCACTCCGAGTTTGCGTAGACCTCTTAACTGGCTCGAGAACAAGGTGCGCTGGATATCATTTGCCGGCCAGCCGAATTTTGAGAAGTATGCGCGCTAGGGGCCACCGTGAAGAGTTTCAAAGCATGATAGAAACCTGCGCAATATTATCTGTTCGATTTACGGCAAGGCTATCGCTGAACACGAAGAGAACAGGTGGCACATACAGAACTGAAGAATTGGGATAAGCGGTTATGCAGGAGGTTACGCGAGCACGTATCGAGCTGAACTTAATCGATCAGGGATACACAGGAGAAAATGCTACCCCGGCTGCCGTATAGCACGGAATTCAACTCGAAGTCGTTAAGCATGCCGAGGGTAGACGCGGCTTTGTCCTGCAGCTGCGCTGCTGGGTGGTCGAATGTGCCGCTTTGCCTGGGCCGCACGCTTCCGCCGCCCCGGAGCATATTGACCGCTTGCGGGAAAAGTTGCTCAAACTCCTCCCTATCACTCTTGAAATTTGTCCTTCAATCCACAAACAACGCCGCAGTTCAGAGCAACTGCATGATTCTCAACCAAGCGGACATTGCTATTGTGGTATGACAAAATGCACAGGGCAAGAGTAGTAGCGCTGGCCCTTGTCGTCAATTCAGCCTATAATGCGGGCAGAAACTCAATTAATAAATGGATGCCCGTCCCTTGACATCCGTCGTTGAGGAGGCTGTCATGTTGAAGTTCTTTCTGCTTCTTTTTGCAGCAACTCTGTTCACTCTCGCTCCTGCGTGCGCGTTTGCGCGTGCGCAACAGCAGGCTCCGCCACAAGCGCCAGCTGAGGCTCAACCGGCTGCTCCGGCCCCGGCAACTCCTTCTGGTCCCATGGCTCCAGACGCTAAGAACCCTGTGAAGCCCACTCCTCAAGTGTTCGCCAAAGCCAAGGCTCTGTTCAACATGGACTGTGCAATGTGTCACGGAGAGAACGGCAACGGCCAGACCGACGTGGCCAAAAGCATGGGCCTTTCGCTCGACAATTGGACCAGTGCGAAGACGCTAGCCGCCAAGCCCGACGGTCTGTTGTTCGACACCATCCGCACAGGAAAGGGCAAAATGCCCCCCGAAACCGCGAGCCGTGCAGACAACGCGGCCGTATGGGGCCTCATCCTTTACATTCGCAGCTTCTCTCAATCGCAGCCGGCTGCCGGCAGCAGCGCGAAATAAGCGCAGAGGCGCGGAAGAACTTGATCATTGTGCAGGCTGGCCACGCACAGATCCCACGCCAGGAAGGTGCAGCCAAAGGCGCGCGCCGCAGGTGGTCTGACGCCAGCAGCTGCCCATTGTTCAGCCGGTGATGGTCATTACAGGACAAGGCGCGTTTGCCACGATGTGAAATGCACCCGACAGCCGCGGTTGCAGCCACTGGTGCGAACTCTTCCGAAGCGCCAGCACCAACAGGTCCACGGAAGAACCATGTATGTAATCCAAGATGCGGCGGTGAGCCCTGCCCGTCTCGATGGCCCCTTTCGGGTCGAGAGCTTCCCAAGCCTCGCCGGGAAGAACGCTCTCCAGAGTTGTCGTGAGATGCTCCCGAATCTCCTTCATCCGCCCCGGATCTTCCATGTCTTCGGGATGGGCGACGTGCAGCACATCCAGGCGTGCATGGAATGTCTGTGCCATCGCCTTGGCGTAGGCGGCCCCGCGCACGGATGCCGCAGACAGGCCGGTTGCAAAGAGGATGTGGCGGAACGGCTGCGTTCCAGGCTGCAAAGCGGGTACATCCGGGCCAACGGTCAATGACGGCCCGTCAGTAGCGCGCAGGACTCGTTCCGCGACCGATCCGATGATGCCCCGTTCCACCCTGCCGCGGCCATGCGTTCCCAAGACGAGGAGCGAAGGCGCGTTCTCCATCGCAAGGCGCGGAATCTTCTCGCGCGGATCGCCGTCCAAGAGCACTGGAACCACCCGCTTTGCACCTTCCCCAAAGCGCTGCGCCACGGCCGCCAGGGCGCTCTCCAATTCTCTGCGCTGTGCGCTCTTTTGAGGCGGGTTGGATTCCGCCTCCACCTCCTCGGCCGCCTGGGACAGGAGAAACGCGTGCGCCACCATCAAATCGGCATCGAAATGGCGCGCCAGCAAGGACACATACCGCCCTGCATTCTCAGAGTACGAGGAAAAATCCGTAGCGTAGATTACCGCCTTGGGTGGTAACTGAACAGCATTGACGGGAACATCCATGCGCGAGTATTTCCTTCCTCTTTGGGATCGATCTTCTTTGTGCTCCTGTTCTCCACGCTTGCATTCCGGAAGGCGAAAGCGCTCCCTTGTCTTGGAGTTGAGAGTAGTGGCCCTGTTCATCGTACTACGTCCCTTGCATCATGGGGCAAACGCGCGGCCTGGGTCGAAATGCCTTCGGCAAGCCTGTGCGCGCGGCCAAAATGCGGAGCCGAATCGGCCCGCAACACAACGCGGACTTGAGCCACTGCGAGCAACCCCGACGCAGTGGAACCAGCGACCCCGCTGTCAAGCTCTGTTCGGCTGCGATGATAAAATTTAGGCCTTGGAGGGCATATGCCTGAACCATTATGTGATATCGGCCTCATTGGCCTCGCTGTCATGGGGCAAAATCTTATCCTTAACATGAACGACCACGGCTTTAAAGTAGCAGCTTTCAACCGTACCGTATCTAAAGTGGATACTTTCCTGGCCAACGAGGCCAAGGGAACGCAGGTGGTGGGCGCTCACACCATGGAAGAGTTTATCGGTCTGCTCAAGCGGCCGCGCCGCGTGATGCTGATGGTCAAGGCCTGCGATACGGTGGAGGA
>JAJZNH010000054.1 GCA_021811745.1 Acidobacteriota bacterium | reverse complement strand
TTCCGGGAACTGAAACCCCGAAACAAGATAACGGGCGCCGCCTTCAGGTGGGGCCAAATCAGACCATCGAAAGGGGCCAACTCAGAGTAGCGAAATCATAAGTGTTTGTCGCACGCCTCTCCGGGACGAAAAAGTCCTCGCCGGCCAGATGAAGAGCCGTTTTCACCGCCCTGGCACCCTTCTCCGCGCCGTGCCGCCGCCGGCTATTTACTCTGGTTTTCCTCGCTTCTGATGGCGGATTCGATGTGCTCCCACACCGCGTCGGGGGGCTCCTCGATCGGCAAAAGTTTGCGCGCAGCCTCGGCGATCGTCTCCAGATCGGCCAGCAGCGCGCGGCACAACTCGCAGCTTCGAAGGTGAAGATGATCGGCCACATTCTCGTTGGAGGCGATCAGATCGGGCAATTGGGCCTGAAAGGCGGCGCAACTCATTGGGTTGGGATCGTCGGTCACGGTTGCGTCTCCTTGCTGGATTCTGCGCGCAGGGCGCTGCGCAGCTTCAAGCGCGCCTTGTGCAGCTGCGATTTGCTGTTGCCGATCGAGCAATCGAGCATAGAGGCGATCTCATTATGCTCGAAGCCTTCCACATCGTGCAGGATAAAGATGAGCCGGTAGCCGGTGGGAAGGCTGGCCACGGCGCGTTCGAGCGCCAGGCGGTCGATTGCCCCGCTCAGGATGGGGTCGGGAGCGCCGAAGCTGCGGCCCGGACCCTCCTCCGGCGTGGGCTCCATGGCTTCATCCATCGAGACAAGCTGCAAACCCTTCTTGCGCAGTTGCATCAGCACGACATTGATGGCCAAGCGGTGCAGCCAGGTCGAAAAGGCCGAGTCGCCGCGAAAGGTGCCGATCTTGCGATACAACTGGAGAAACGCGTCCTGGGTCAGGTCCTCAGCTTCGGTTACGTTGCCCACCATGCGAAGGCATAACGAGTAGATGCGTCTCTTGTGCAGAGCGTAAAGTTGGGCGAAGGCCTCGTGGTCGCCAGCCTGGGCGCGCGCCAGGACTTCAGAATCGGTGGACGCCGAGGGAGGCGAAGAGCGAGACTGGCGGGACGCAGTTGTAACCCCTTTCGTTGGCGGTTCATCGGACGGCAATTCCTGCCCGCGCCTCTGCGCAGCAGCTCTTTCCGAGTCAGATTGTTTGCCCTCCAGGTTTGCACTCCAGGCGTCCGCCGGTGGAGATGGAACCGGGGCGGTGGAAGAGGAGCGTTGCGGCATGAGTTACCTTCAGATTTGCACTCGAAACCGGGCATCGCTACACGGCTTCTATCCCCGTTAGTATAAGGGAAGAAGGCCGCGCGGGCTTGAGCCCCGGTGAATGCTGACCGGAGACGGCTACCAATGTGTGAATGATTCGAGGCGATCCAATCGCATTGCCAGCCACGCAACGGGGGCTGTCCCCCAGTCGTTTGGAAAGATATGTTCTTGCGGACCAAGGCGGCAGGCAGGTACGGTGATCGGCGGCAGATCCAGCCTTGGATTCGCATCGCTGCACGGATGTGGCGGCTGTGCTCGCCGGCATGGGTGCTTGTTCCTCTTCTGACCGCGGGGGGCGTCGTTCTGGGCCAGCAACCGGCCACGCCAGCCGGCCGCCGCTCGGTCGTTGAGCCTCTGGCCGGTACAGTACGCGCCGCCGTCAATCCGGCCCGGCGTGCGGCATCCCAGCCTCAGCCGCAGAATGCGATCTCTCTCGCCGATTGGATTGGCAAGCCGATCAGAAGCGTCTTGTTCGAGGGCATTCCAGCCAGCCGCTTGGAGCCGCTTGCCGGCCGCCTCTCTCAGGCAGTAGGAACGCCGCTGACCTTCGATTACATCGCGAACAGCCTGCGCCGACTCTTTGCGACTGGCCTTTACAACTCCCTGGCCGTAGAGGGGCTGCGCCACGACGACGGCATCGAACTGATCTTTCGTGGCAGTCCGCGCCCGTTTATTGGGACGGTGAGCGTCTATGGCGCCAAAGGCGCCACCGTGAACACGCAACTACAGAGCGTCAGCCAACTCGCGCCCGGTACCCGTTTTACCCAGCAGAAGCTGAACCGGGCCATCACGCAGATGCGGGATGCCCTGGCCGAGGATGGTTTCCCCTCGCCTACTATCGATCCCATCCTTACGCCTCACCCCGAAGAGCAGCTCATCGATCTCGTGTTTCATGTGGACTCCGGTCGCCAAGCCCGCGTAGGCAGCGTCCAAGTAACAGGTGACTCGGGCATGAGCGTCGGGCAATTCCGCCGCTTTGCACACCTTCGAGCCGGTTCGCGTGTTACTCACGACCGCGCCTTGAGCGGCGTGCTCAAGCATTACCAGCAACAGAAGCGTTACGAAGCCGAAGTCAGGCTCGGATCCCTGCAGTTCGACCGCGCAGCACACACGGCGAATTTCCATTTCTTCGCCAACCGGGGCCCCGTCGTTAATGTCCTGGTAGAGGGTGCGAATATCAGCCAGGATCGCATCACGCAGTTGATCCCCATCTTTGAAGAGGGAAGCGTGGATGAAGATCTGCTCAACCAGGGCAATCGCCGTCTGCGCGACTATTACCAGCGGATGGGATACTTCGATGTCAAAGTGAGCCATAGGGAGAAGTCCATCGACGGGCGGCAGGTCACCATTCTCTTTACTGTGGACCTGGGGCCACGCGGCCGCGTAGAGCGGGTTTCGGTCACCGGCAGCCGCTACTTCCCCACCAAAACGCTGGAGGGACTGCTGAGCGTGCGCGCCGCCGACAAACTCGACCGCCATGGTTCCTACAGCCAGGCGCTGGTCGCCGCCGACGAGGCTGCGTTGCAGAACGCTTACCAGAACAATGGCTTCCCCAACGTGAAGGTCACCGCCGAGAGAAGCGCCCCGCAACAAGGCTTAAGGACAGGCCGGCGCGCACGCGCCAAGACCGCCCCGCTCATCGTGACTTACCACATCGACGAAGGCAAACAACTGCACGTGGGCACGGTGCGAATCGAAGGCAATCATCACATGAATGCCGGCCTGCTCACGCCGCTGCTGAACACCATACCTGGCCAACTGTTTTCGCCGCGCAATCTGGCCGGCGACCGCAATGCCTTGTTGACCGCGTATTTGAGCAGGGGGTTTCAACATGCCAGAGTGGATGTCTCCGAGCACAGGGATGCCGCCAACCCCGCCATCGTAGACGTGGTCTTCGAGATCCACGAAGGAACGCAGATCTTTGTCCGCAAAGTGCTGTTGACCGGCCTGCATTTCACCCGTCCGGAAACCGTAAAGCGCGTGATCACTTTGCACGCCGGGGAGCCGCTGGATCAGAGTGCTCTGCTTGACACCCAAAGCAATCTCTACAACCTCGCTCTCTTCAATCAAGTCAACACAGCGGTGGAAAATCCGACTGGCGACGAGGCCTACAAGACCGTTCTCGTTCAGATGCTGGAGGCGCGACGCTGGACCCTCACCTATGGCTTCGGCTTCGAGGTCCAGACCGGCCAGGCGCAAAACAATTGCGCAGGCGCCTTTGCCGGCGGCGTTGCTTGCAGCCCCAACGGCAAAACGGGCGTCAGCCCTCGCGTGCTGACCGACATTACGCGCAGCGATATCCGCGGGCGCAACCAGTCCGCATCCCTGCAAGCCACCTATGGCTTGCTCGAGCAGAGCGTCAACCTGCTCTACCAGTTTCCGCAGTTTGCCGGCAATCAGGATTTGGGCCTTGCGCTCTCCGGCGGCTACGCCAACAGCCAGGCCGTCACTACCTATGTAGCCTCGCGGTTGGAAGCCGACATGCGCTGGAACGAGAGTTTTCTGAATCCCGGATCGCTTTTCTCCAAGGCCAACACCATCGTATATGAGTTGAACTTCCGCAGAGTGAAGGTGGCCGCCAGCAGCTTGCAGGTCTATCCCGCGGCAATCCCGGTGCTTTCGGCGGCCACGCGCGTGGCCGGGCCCTCGCTCACTTGGATCCGCGACACGCGCGACAACGCCATGGATGCGCACCGCGGTACCTACACGAGCTTTCAGGAGTTCCTCTCCGACAGTATTTTCGGCGCTCAAGCGGATTTCAATCGCGTGGATGTAACGAATTCCAGTTACTATGCCTTCCATCACGATCGCATTGTGCTGGCCCGCAATACCCGCTACGGACAGGTGCGTGCCTTCGGCTCAGGGGCGAGCGAGCTGATCCCCCTGCCCGAGCGGCTCTATGCCGGTGGACCCACCTCGCTGCGCGCATTTTCTGAGAATGCCGCCGGGCCGCGCGATCCGGAGACCGGCTACCCGATCGGCGGCGCCGGGGCACTCATCAACAGCACCGAGCTGCGCTTACCTCCGCCCACCTTGCCCTGGCTCGGCGATTCTCTCAGCTTCGTCCTCTTTCACGACATGGGCAATGTATTCGACAACTCAGGAGAAGCCTGGCGCAGTGCGCTGCGGATTCATCAGCCGGACCAGGCGGCTTGCCGGGCGGCAGTGGTGACAAATACTTCGCAGTACCCTGTCGGGTATGACCCCAAGAATACTGGCCCCGTCACATCGACCGGCCAACAAGGCCCGTGCAATTTCAATTACTTCTCCCATGCGCTCGGCATGGGTGTGCTTTACCATACCCCCGTCGGACCCATCCGTCTGGACTTCGCTTATAACCTGAACCCGCCTATTTATCCGGTGAACATCAATTATTCGATTCCGACAGTGCAGGGGAGCCCAATCCCCGGATTCGCATCCGGACCGTATCTCGGCGAGGCTCCGCATTTCAACTTCTTTTTCAGTTTGGGACAGGCTTTCTGATGCATCCTTGGCGTCCAGTCCGAATGCATACCGCGCGCACTTCCGCCTGGTTGTGCGGTCTGACGGTCGGGATTTGTATGTCCGGGCTGCCAACCTGTCCAGCGCAATCTCCCCCAGCGTCGTCGCCTGCCACGCATCCCTCTCGAGCGTCTTCTCCTGTCGTTCTGGACCGTGTCGTGGCTGTGGTCAACAAAAATGTGATTCTGGCCAGCGATGTGGACAACGATATCCGGCTGTCGATTCTCGAGCCAGGGCGAGCCGGTCAAGGAGTTCTCACCAGGCAGCGTGCGCTGCAGCAGTTGATCAGCCGCACCCTCATCCAACAGCAGATCAGCCAGGAGGACGCGGGAGCCGCCGCGCCTTCGCAGGCCCAGCTCGACGCCCGCCTGGCCGAGATTCGCAGGGACCTGCCCGCGTGCGCTCATGCCAATTGCGCCTCCGAGGCAGGATGGAAGGCATTTCTGGCGGCGCACGGCCTCACCCAGCAACAAGTAGAGACCTATCTACGTGCCCGGCTCGAGATCCTGCATTTCATCGAGCAGAGATTTCGGGCCGGCATCCGCATCCCCGAGCGGCGAATCGAAGCCTATTATCACGACACGCTTCTGCCTCAATACCCCAAGGGGCAGGCGGTGCCCCCGCTGAAGCAGGTAGCGCCGCGCATCGCGGAGATTCTGCTCGAACGCCGGGTGAATGTGCTCTTCGGCAACTGGCTTGCCAACCTGCGCAAGGAAGGCGACGTCGAAGTACTGGACCCCGAGTTTGCGGCTCCGGAGAATAGCGAGAAGGCGGCAGGAGGTGGCCATTGAACGAAAACGCCACGCAGCCGCCGCAACCGCCTCCAACCCCTCCGCGCAGGCGTTTGCGGCGCTTCTTCCTCCGTCATCTTCCTCTTGCGGTGGCGGGCGGCGCACTTCTGCTCGTGATTGCGATTGTAGGCGCCTATTTCTACGCCAGTTCCCCGGCCTTTGAGAACCTGGTCCGCAAACGGCTTATCGCAAGCCTCGAGACTTCCACCGGCGGCCGCGTTCAGATTGCCTCCTTTCACTGGCGTTTACTCGCTCTCGAAGCCGATGCCGGCGGAATTGTGATTCATGGCCTCGAAGCTCCCGGTGAAGCGCCCTACGGGCGTATTGAAGACCTGCGAGTACAACTCAGCTTGCTGGGTTTCCTAAGCCCACACATTCGTTTGCGCAACCTAGAGATCGTGCGCCCCGAGCTTCACCTCATTGTCTATCGCAACGGAACCACCAACCAGCCTCATCCTCGCAAGCCAGGCCGCTCCGCCAAATCTGCGCTCGCCAGGCTACTCGATCTCCAGGCCGACCATATCTCCGTCGAGCAGGGCGTCTTGGACTACGACGATCGCGCTGCTTCCTTTGATTTCCAGAACCGCTTTGCGCCTCTCGATCTCGCCGCCAACGATGCATCCCTGCGCTTGACCTATCTGCCATCGGGTCCCCGAGGGCCGGCAAGCTACCGGATCGAGGCTGGAGTCACCGACCTCACTCTCTCGCGAGGCGCATTGGGCCCGGCCCATGCCGTGCACGGACGTCTTGAAGCCACGCTCGATCTGGAGCGCAATGCGGCTCTTCTGCGCAGCCTGAGCCTCACTGCACATCGCCGCGAGAGACGGAACCTCAACCTGGTGATCAGCGGCGCACTGGTGGACTTTGCCCACCCTCGTTGGAATGCCAAAGTGGGCGGCGCATTCGACATGAGTCTTCTCGAACCGGTGACCGGCTTTCCCAATGCCCCAAAGGGCGTCGTTCATCTGGCTCTCGACGCTGCGGGTCAGGATGGGCAGTTCCACGTCGATGGCCACGTTCACATCAAGGGCGGCTCCTATATCGCACCCGGCGTCGTGGCCGTCGGCGTGAATCTGGACGCGCAGGTCCACGCCGACCCGCAACAGTTGCTCTTTACATCAACCGTCGCCCGCCTCAAGCAGGGTGGACAACTCGAGGGTGAGGTGAGGTTGATGCATTGGCTGTCCCCCATTCCCGGAACCGCGCTCGTTGAGCCCGCCGCGCAGCCCGTTCCTCGCGCCAGGAGCGGCAAATCCAAACTCCCCGCGCGCCAATCGCCGGCCCATTCGCTCCATCTCCCGGCGGTTTCCATCCCGGTCAACGGAACGGTGACGGCGAAGCTGGAGAATGTTTCGCTCGATACCATTCTTGATATCGTTGGCAGGCCGCCATTCCGGCGCCTGGGCCTTGGGGGGCTGGTGAGCGGCCCCGCCACCGCAACCTGGACCGGCGGCGACGTGAACACCTTGGCGGTGAGCGCGGCGCTGAACCTGAGCCCCTCCCTGCAATCCCAACCCGGTGAAGCGCCCATCAGCGGAATTATCGACGCCACCTATACGCAGCGAAATGGCACGGTGTCCCTGCGCCATCTCGATCTCCGCACACCCGGCAACCAGCTGCAGGCCGAAGGAGTGATCGGCGCTTATCCGGTCACCAGCCCTACCTCGCTCCATCTCGAACTCCGCGCCCGGAATCTGCGTGAGTTCGACACCGTTTTGAGAAGCCTGGGTTTGAAGCGCGACGGCCAGGACGGAGCTGCGGCTTTGCCGGTGAGCCTGGGCGGCGAAGCTGACTTTCTCGGAGCCTGGAGCGGCTCTCTAGTCCGGCCGCACATCGCCGGTCATCTCCAGGCGAGGCAATTCAGAATCGAGATGGTTCCACCCGCCAATGGCCGCGCCCTTCAGTCCCGTTTTGTGCAACTGGACTCCGTTGATGTCGTCGGCAGCTACGCACCCCAGCTCATTACCGTCAGCCACGGCACCCTGCGCCGAGGCCCTACAACTGTCGTTCTCAGTGGAAGCCTGGAGGAGGCGCCGGCCGGGTCCTCGCCGGCCGAGGCTTCCAAGCCGCTGTCTTCGAACGCTGCGGCGGCGGCCCAAACGCGCGGCCGCAAGAACCAGGACCTGGCCTTCAATACTGCTTCCGCCCTCCATCTGCGCGTGCAGGCGGACAAGGTGAGCGTCGAGGAGGCACAGCTTTTCTTCCGTCGGAAGCTCCCGGCAACGGGTGCGTTTGATGCGCACGTTCAGGTTGACGGACCTGTTCGCGCGCTCGAAGGCTCAGGCTGGCTGGAGATGGATGGCGGCAGCCTCTATGGTGAACCGGTTGCGCGCCTCCGCGCCCAGGGTGGCATCGCCAACCAGGTGTTGAAGTTGACCTCCGTCACTGCGGACACTGCGGGTGGCGTCATCTCTGCTGCTGGCAGTTACGACTTCCGGGGCGGGCGCTTCCAACTGAATGCCAGGGCCGCTCGCATCGAGATCGCCCGCATCGGTTGGGTGCGCCGCCATGCCTCTGCCACAGCCGGACAACTGGCGGTTGAACTTTCCGGCTCGGGCACGCCTGCGAATCCCAGCTTTCAGGGCCACGCCACGCTGACCCCGCTCACCGTGGCCGGAGAGCGATTGGGCGATTTGACGGCTCAAGCCCGCACCCAAGGCCATGCCCTCCATTACCAGGCCCACGCTCACCTGGAAGGCGCAACCCTCAACCTGAACGGCCAGACAGCATTGGGCGGCGATTTCCCCACCCAGGCACAGCTCGATTTCTCCCGCTTTGACATCGGGGCTCTGTTCAAGATGGCCCACGTGAAAAGCTTCAGCGGCCAATCGAGCCTGGCCGGCGTCGTAAATGTCCAGGGCCCCCTGGCGCATCCCAGCCAGCTTCAGGGCGTGGCCAGCCTCCACCAGCTTGCCGTCACCATCGCAGGCGTGCACCTGCAGAGCCAAGGTGCGGCGCGCGCCACGCTCTCAGATGCCCGCGTCCATCTCGATCCTCTCCACGTGACCGGCGAAAACACAGACCTCCGCGCCCAGGGCAGCGTGGCGCTAGTTGGCTCACAGCAGCTCGATCTTGCCGCAAGCGGCGCCATTAACATGAGGCTGATACAAACCCTCGACCCCGACCTCACTGCCAGAGGCAGAACGACCTTCCAGGTGGAAGCCCACGGCCCCCTGCGCAAGCCCGGCCTGCGCGGACGCATTGACTTCCAAAACAGCTCTCTGTCGCTGGGCGATCTGCCCAACAGCCTCAGTCAGTTGCATGGCACGCTGGTCTTCAACCAGAATCGCCTTGAGGTGCGCTCCCTGACCGCCATGACGGGAGGCGGCCTCTTGAGCGTCGGCGGTTATCTGTCGTATCAGCGTGGCATCTACGCCAACCTTTCCGTTACCGGCAAGGGTGTCCGCATCAGCTATCCACAGGGCATCAACTCCCTGGCTGATCTCACTCTGCGCCTTGAAGGCACGCAATCCAGCCTGCTGCTCAACGGCAATATCCTCATCACCCGCTTCACGGCCAGCCCCAGTCTCGATATAGCGGCCCTGGCCGCGCAGGCCAACGCCGTTCCCCCCATCCCTTCGCCCAACGCTCCCTCCAATCACATCCGCCTCGACGTTCGCATCCGTTCCGCGCCCCAACTCAGCTTCCAAAATGCCTTTGCCAAATTGGCAGGTAACGTCGATCTGCAGGTGGGCGGCACTGTGGCCACGCCCTCCCTGCTGGGCCGGGTCTCCATCACCGAGGGCAGCGCACTGATTGCCGGAACCCGCTACGAGCTGCAGCGCGGCCAGATCTCCTTCACCAACCCAGTCCGCATCGAGCCCACCATCGACCTGAGCGCCACGGCCCGCGTGGCCGACTACGACATCACCTTGGGCCTGCACGGCTCGCCCCAGAGGCTGGCTGTCACCTACCGCAGCGATCCCCCGCTCGCCGAGGGCGACATCATCGCGCTGCTCGCCCTCGGCCGCACCACCAACCAGGAACAGCTCCATACCCAACAGCAGGCGCAAGCTATCAGCAGCCCCGCCACCGACGCCCTCCTCGGCGGAGCCCTCAACGCTTCGGTCAGCAGTCGCGTGCAGAAGCTCTTCGGCGCCGGCTCGGTCAAGGTCGATCCGAACTACCTTGGCGCCTATGGCAATGACACCTCGCGCATCACTGTCCAGGAACAGGTCGGCCACAACGTGACCCTCACCTATGCCACCGACGTCGACACTACCGGCCAGCAACTGCTCCAGGCCGACGTCGCCATCAACCGTCATGTTTCCCTGGTTGTCGCGCGCGACGAGTCCGGCGTCTTCTCCATGGTCATCAAAGCCACTCGCCGCTTTCGCTAGACAGGCCCGCGTAGCCGCCCCGCAGACCCTGCTCCCCAAGCCGCAGCGAGTCCCCATCCTTCACACAGCCATTTCGCGCATGGGGTAGGCAACCACGGCTCCGATACCCACGCCCTTCGCCAACACCGCACGCGCCAACCGCAGAGCCCGCGCTATCCTACAATACCTCGGGAGGGAGTCCGTTCATGCGTACCATCACCCTCGAGGAACACGCCTCGACTCCGGCCTATCTTCAGGCCGTGGACGCGCGCAACCAGCGCAGCTTCACGAATGCATACATCCGCACAGTTCGCGAGAAGCTGGTAGACCTCGGGGCAGGGCGCCTCGCCGCCATGGATGCCGCCGGTATCGACATGCAAGTGCTCTCTCTTGCCGGCGGCGACATGGACTGTCTCGACTCCCCCACGGCTACCGCGCTTGCGCGGGATCTGAACGATGCTCTGTCCGCCGCGGTCCAGGCCCTCCCCAAGCGTTTTGCCGCCTTTGCCGCCGTCAACCTGCAGGATCCGGAATCCGCCGCGAGCGAGCTCGAGCGAGCGATCCGCCAGCTTCGCTTTGTTGGTGTTATGGTTAACGGCGCCACGCGCGGCCTCTTTCTCGACCATCCCCGGTTTACGCCATTCTGGGAGGCCGCCCAGGTCCTCGGCGTTCCCGTCTATCTCCACCCGGCCCCGCCGCCTGCGCCGGTTCGCGAGGCCTACTTCGGCGATCTCCCTCCTGATATTGCCTTCACACTCTCCACAGCCGCCTGGGGATGGCACGCGGAAGCCGGCATGCACTCCCTCCGTCTCATGGCCTCGGGCCTGTTCGATCGTTGGCCCGGATTGCAGATCATCATCGGCCACATGGGAGAAGATCTGCCGTACTCGCTCGCCCGCGCCGACTCCGTCTTCGCCCGCGCTCCCCGACCCAAAGACCGCTCCATCGCGGAGATCTTCCACCAGCATTTCCACGTCACCACCAGCGGGTACTTTACCCTCCCGCCGCTGCTCTGTGCGCTTCAAACCGTAGGGGCTGATCGCATCCTGTTCTCGGTTGACTATCCGTTTAGCTCCAACGAAGAAGGCCGCCAGTTTCTCGATTCCTTGCCGCTGAATCCTGCTGACATGCACAAGATCGCCCACGGCAACGCCGAGCGCCTTCTGAAACTGCCTCCGGTGGTTTCTTAGCGGAGAGATGCCGCGATCCGCGACCAAATCTTCTGGCTTGGTTCCAGGAATCTCCCGGATTGGAACGCGGGGACCGTGGCGCGGAGGACCGGCTAGAATGCGCCGGGGCAGAGTCTTGCGAGCCCGGCCCCGGCGCCACTGCGGACACGCGAATTGCACATCGCTGGGGTCGCGTGACCGGCGGGCGATTTTCGGTTCTATTTGACGCGGTTGGCCACGAAATCCGTTCCCGGTCGATCGTCGAATTGGCGGGTGAATTTGATGGTGTCCCCGTCGGCTTTGCCGGTGTAGTTGATCTTGAACTCGTTGCCGTTGAAGTTCAGATCCTGCGCGAAGGAGATGTTGTCCCCATCGATCTTGCCGTCGGAGATGTCAGATGTTCCGCGCGGCGTGGTAATGGTTCCGGTCAACTTAGAGAATTTCTAATTTAAGTATTTACATATCGTGTGATAATGTATCCAGCCGGTTGAGGAGCCGGCCGGGATGCATGCCTATTCACAAGACTTGCGGGATCGGGTGCTGTGGGCATTGGAGCGAGGAGA
>JAJZNH010000885.1 GCA_021811745.1 Acidobacteriota bacterium | reverse complement strand
GCGTGTCGCACCAGATTAGCGAGGGCCGGAGCACTGCGCCCTTCTCGTCCAGCAACACCGCGCCGTGCATCTGTCCAGTGAGCGCGATCCCCGCAATCGGCTGTTTGGGCTCCGGGGCGGCCTGAAGCGCGCCGCGAATCGCCTCCTGCGCCGCCCGCCACCAATCCTCTGGGTGCTGCTCCGCTCAGCCCGGATGTTCAGCGCGAAACGGCGCGTGCTCGCTCGACGCGCCTGCGACCAGCCTCCCTGTCCCATCCACCACCACGGCCCGCGTTCCGCCTGTTCCCACATCCATCCCCAAAAACCACATACGGCCACTCTCCGATCCATAAATCGTTTTTTCTGTGCTCGCAGCATACCAGCTTCAACGCCCGCTGGAAAAGCCGGATGTCGAGGCGCACTTCTGTCTCCAACCGCATGGATCATCCAAAAATTGAAGGGCCCTTCCCAGAGCGGAAGGGCCCTTCGCCGCCATTTTCTCTCTTCTAATTGACCGTCACGGAGAAGTTCACGGTGGGCTCCGGGTTCACCGTCGGATTCGACGCGCCCGTCACCGTAAACGTATAGGTTCCCGCAGAGGTCCCAGGGACATTGGGGCCACTCTGACCGCCGCCGCCGTTGCCATATCCGCCACAGGCAGAGAGGCCGCCCAGCACCGCCATCAGCACCACCAGGCCCAGCATGGAGCGCCAGCTCTTCCGCCGCGTCGGAATGCCCAGGAAAACCAGGAATGCCAGCATCGCTCCGCCACCCGCGCCCAGCCATCCTTTGCCTTGACTCGCCTTTGGATAGACGAGCGTGCCAACCGTCGTCTTGGTCGTCACCACCGTTGCCGTGGCAGCGCCGCTCGGCGTGCCGTTGCTATAGGTGATTGTCCCGCTAACGGAGCACGTGGGAGGCGCGGCGGGGTTTGTCACGGTACTACTGGTCAGTGCGCATTGGGTTGGGGTGACCGTGCGCGTGTAGTTCGTGGAGCTTTTGGCGCCGGAGATCGTCGCGGTGTACGTCTGACCTGGATAACCCGAGGAGGGTGACGCTGCTCCCGCCGTCAACGAGTAGGTAGCCTGGGTCACCTTGACGCTGACCGTGGCGGAGTCATGCGCATAGTCGCTTCCACTTGCGGGAATGTACGCCGCGGTCAGCGTCGCCGTGAAGGGGTTGCCCGATCCGGTCAGGGTATTGCCCGGAATCGTAAAGGTATAGCTGCCGCCCGAAAGCGTCTCCGTGGCTGAAGTGTAACCGCTGCCTGAGAGTGTTACCGTTCCCGTGGCCGCTCCGTTGCTGCCGCCCACCGTCACCGTCAGCGGGAGGCTTTGGCTCAAGTACACAGTCGGCGAGGGGGGATTGAACGTAATGGCAGGCGCAACCACCGGAACATAGGTCACGCTCACAGTGTTCGAGCCGGTGCCCGAGGCATAAGCGTTGCTGCCGCTATAAGTAGCTGTCAAAGTTATGTTTTGTGTGCCGGTGAAGCCGCCGAACGTGCTGGCGGGAATCGTGAAGGTGTAAGCGCCGCCAGAGAGCGTCTCCGCCGCGGAGGTATACCCACCTCCGGAGAGTGTCAATGTTCCCGTGGGCGTTGGGTTGCTACCCCCTCCGCTCACGCTCACCAAAACAGGCAATGCAATGTTCGAATTAATGCTGCTCGCGCCCGGAGCGACCGTAACCGTCGGGGTCGCCTTTGTCACCGTCACGCTGGCTGTGCCGGTGGACTGGGCGTAGGTCGGATCGCCGCTGTAGGTCGCCGTCAGCGTTACGTTGAAGCTACTGCCGGAGCCGGTAAAGCTCCCCGCCGGAACGTTAAACGTGACGCTCCCGCTGGTGAGTGTCTCCGCAGAGGACGTGTAGCCGCCTCCAGACAGGGTTACAGTCCCGGTCGGACTGCCGCTCGAACCTGCTACCGTTACCGTCACGCTCAAGCTCTGAGCGGAAGAGATACCGGTGCTGGGCGACAGGCTCAACGTCACCGTCGATGCTGCCGATCCCACCCATGCGTCTGGCGCATCGACCACGTTGGCCACGTTCAGCGATCCCAGCCCCGTGGCCATATTGAAGCCCGCGGCTGCATCGTAGGCCGGCGTCGTCGTGCCGGGAACCATCAGCGTGCCGATTTGGTCATTGCCGATCAGTGCCGTGCAGTTGGGAGAGACCTTGCCGGTGTACGGGGTGGTCGATACCCAGGTGCCATTCTGGTTGATGGCGCCTCCCTCGTCATTTGCGATGCCCAGGCTGCAAGGCATCGCGTTCGTGCCCTGGTCAATGCTCTGGTAGTAGCAGCCACTCGAGTTCTTTACCGATTCTGCACTGCAGTTTGAGTAGTTCTCCCGACTGGCCAGTGTGTAAAGCACCTTGTCGGGGTCGCCTTGTGGGGAGCCCGCCTTCTGATTGATGAGCGCCATCACGCCCGCCATCTCAGGCGTTGCTACTGAAGTTCCGCCTACCTCCTGCGCGGTGGGTTCGGTCGTCACGTTCGACGAAACCGAGGTCACGCAACTGCCTTCGAGCGAGACACAGATCAGCGTCGCGCTGTCCAGAGCACCGTCGCCGGAGAAGAAGCTGACGTCCGGAATGGCCCGCTGAGTGAGGCCGCTGGTCCCTGTTACGCCGGATTGCACCTGCCAGCTTGGCGCGGGCCAGCCATCGTTCACAAGGGGGATGGAGCCGTTCGCCGTTCCGGTGCTATTGGCGCTGGAGGAGCAAGTGCCGATGGTGCTGCTGGTAGTCGAGGTGGGGTTGCTGCTGTTGACCACGCAATTGCTGCTCCCGCCGCCGCCCCCTACCGTATCCACATATCCAGCCAGCATCGGGCCGCTCGAGCCGCCATAACCGCCGTAGTATCCGTAATAGCCGTAGCCGCCGCTGCCGCTGCCGTTATAGATCGCGTACCAGTTGTTCTCCACAAAGTTGCAGGCGCCCTCGGCCGATGTCGGAGCCGTATAGCCCAGGAGGGGCGCTATGCTTTCAAGAAATTTGGTCCAGATTGGATTCTCGCAACTGTCGTTCCAGGGAGTCTCCGGTATATAGTTGGTCGCGCTCTCTCCAGGTTCGTTCGAGGTGTTGTTGCTGGCGTTCCAGTAAGGGGCGGCGCCCGAACTTGTGGACGGGCAACCCTGTAGAGTTGCGTTGCTGCCGCTCCCGGTATAGTAAGGCTGGCACCAACTGAAGTCCGTGCCGCCCACAGCGACGTTATAAGGCGTTGATGCAATGCCGCTCACCGCAAGCCCATATTGCGCAGAATACGGAACCCCGCTTGCGTCCATGCCCTGATCGCAACTGGGCGAACCCGAGTCGCCCGTCGCTGCAAACACCGCAATGCCCTCTGACGCCGCCTGCTGCCACAGGTCGTAGTACTTTACGTTCTCCGCCGTACCGTTCGACAGTTCGCAGGCGCCGTAGCTCAGGCTGAGAATATTGGCCAGCTTATTGTCGACTACGTACTTCGCCGAATCGTAAACCGTATCGATGGTTCCACTCGAATTCTGACCGGTCACCACAAGGTCGATCTGCGCGCCGGGGGCCACCGCGCCGGACACTTCCACATCCAGTGTGTTCTCGAGCAAGTCGTTGATGCCGCAATATGCACTCGAGCTGGTCGACGTGCACAACGTAGCCGCGGTGCCCAGGCCAGAGTCGATTTGCTTGGGCGCGTTCGAGCTGGTGTAGGCCGGTAGACCGAAGGCTTTGCGGTATGTGGCCACATCGTTATTGCCATTGCACGGAGATCCGCTCTGGCCAAGGCATATCTCGCTGGTTCCGTCGATCGCAATGGTTTCCCCAGTGCCGTTGATGCCGGCGTTCCATAGCGGCAGCACGTTGTAAATCGTGGCAAAGTCGTAGGGCGTTACATCCTCTTCCAGAAAGGCGCTCGACCCGCTGCCGCCGTTGATGCCGAATTCAGGGTGCGGACCGTTGAAGTTGAATGCCGGCATAACTCGGGGTCCAGCCCCGGCTGCGGGCTGGCCGGAACCTGCCGCCGGAATCGCGGATGCGGTGTTCATCACCCGCTGCCAGCCACCCAGCTTGGGGTTGAACTGCACCAGGCTGCCCAGAACGTGCTGTGGGCGGGGCAGGAAGTTGTGCAGTGCCGTCACCCCCACCACTACCGGAGCCAGCGCTGCCGGAATCTGCGGAGCGGTCATGTTCCCGTAGTGGGGAACGCCATCCACCATCAAGTTGTGAATCTGGGTATGGAAGGCCCTCTCAGCTTGGCCCGCCGTGCCGCTGAAAGGGATGGTCATCCGGTCAGGCGGAATCCTCTTCACGATGAAGCCCTGAGAGGTGAGCCAGTTACTGATGGTCTGAATGTCGGCCTCGGAAGGCCCGAACCGCTGGCCGATCTCCTGGGGCGTGAGCCACACATGGAAGTTCGGCGAGCTGGGATCGTATTGGCTGGCGACAAAGGCGTCGAATGCCGCCTGCCGCTCCGGGCTGCGGCTCAGCACCAAAGTCAGATCCGGCAATGGCAGTGAAGTGCTGACCGGGCCGCGGTCATTCCGGGCGTTGGCGCTTGGATTTACCTCGCCTCTCAGCGTTACCAGTTGATTAGCATCAATCGGACCAGCGATGCGCACATTGGACGTGGTTGTCTGGGGCGCCGCCATCGAGCAAAGCAACGCGCCGGCCAACACGCACAGGGGAAGAGAACGCGATTGAGCCATCATGGTTTTCCTGATCGAACCTTTCTTCGGAGACAACCCGCGGATGGTGGGAAAGTTTCCTTTACTTGCAGAATATGCTCGAAAATGCCGGTACGTTGCCTGTCGGCACGGATTTTGTCGTTGAGCTGGTGAAAGGTTCGCTCCTGGCCCCGATCGCGGTCCCTGCGGTCAGCGGCGCCCTGCTGCGGCCAACATGCGCGGGAATCGGTCAGCAAGGGGGCTCGACGCTCAATGCTGACCCAGCATTCCTCGCGGTTTCGGGATCCAAACGGTTGAATGCTACAGATAATGAACCCTACAGATTCCCTATTACCCTGCCGAGGCGTTGTGGCAAAGGACTACTCTCCTCTATTTTATGAGATGCATGAGGATCCGTGAGGTTGACCCACGGCTCCCGGCGTGCGAAGGCCGCGGGAACGGCGATGAGTTACGGCGATTGGACGAACTGAACCGGGTGGCGGGAACGCGCTCCGCTGCCTGCCGGAGCGTCGGCCATCGCCGCTGTTCCTTGGACAATGTCCCTCGTTTCCTTTATCCTTCCTTCGAATGGTTGCTCGGTGGGTGAGGGAGTGATCTTGCGCGCATCCCTCTTCGTAACCTGTTATAACGACACGCTTTTTCCGGAGACGGGCCGCGCGGTCGTGGCCCTGCTGGAGCGGCTGGGAGTCGAGGTTGACTTCCGCGCCCGGCAGACCTGTTGCGGGCAGATGCATGCCAACACGGGATTCCGGGCCGAGGCCTTCAGCCAGGCCAAGCGCCTCGTACGCATGTATGCCGACGCCGAGGCTGTGGTTATTCCCTCCTCGTCCTGCGTGGCCATGATCCGCGATCAATACCCGGGGCTGCTAGAGGGGCTTGGGAATGACGCGCTCCGCAAAGATTTCGCGGCCCTTCTGCCGCGCGTGTACGAGCTGTGCGAGTTTCTAGTCGACAGGCTGCGCGTGGAAGATGTCGGGGCATACTTTCCGCATCGCGTCACCTACCACGCAAGCTGCCACGCTCTGCGCGGCATCCACGCCGGCGACCGGCCTCTCCGCCTGCTCAAGAACGTGCGCGGGCTGGAGTTGGTCCCGCTTGAGCATATGGACCGCTGCTGCGGTTTTGGCGGGACCTTCAGCGTGAAGAACGGCGATGTCTCGTCGGCCATGCTGGCGGTCAAGTTGCAGGACGTGTTCAAAACCCGCGCGGAGTTCTGCACCGCGCTCGACAATAGCTGCCTGATGCATCTGGGCGGAGCCATGCACCGGCAGTACGCGGGCATGAAGACCATCCACCTCGCGCAGATCTTGGCCAGCACCGAGAAGGCGCAGGCGGAGGTGCTCGGATGAGCGCACCAGCCGGCCTGTTAGACGATCAGGCAATCCTCGATCCGGTGCGTGCCGCTCCGTTTCCCGCCGCGGCGCTGTCCATGCTGCGCAATCCGCAACTGCGCAAGAACGTGGCGCACGCCACCGATGTCATCCAGGCCAAGCGCGCGCGGCTCGTAGCGGAGAAAACCGATTGGCAAGAGCTGCGCGCCGCGGCGGCGGCCATCAAAGATGCAACGCTCGCCAATCTCGGCGCGTATCTCGAACTGTTCGAGCAGCGGTGCACGGCAGCCGGCGGGCAGGTGCATTGGGCGGCGGATGCGGCCGAGGCGCGGCACATCATCCTTAACATCCTGCGCGAGGAGAAAGCCGCCGAGGTCATCAAGATCAAAACCATGACCTCGGCGGAGATCGATCTGAACCCGTTTCTCGAAGCCGCGGGCATGCACGCCTACGAGACCGACCTTGCTGAAATTATCTTGCAGCTCGGCAAGGGAGAGCCCTCGCATCTTGTAGCTCCGGCGCTGCACGTCAATCGCAGCCAGGTGCGGGAGATCTTCGCGCGAAGCATGGGGATCGAAAATCTCTCTGACGATCCGCAGGCGCTCACAGCCGCGGCGCGCAGCTTCTTGCGGCAGAAGTTTCTCACCATCCCCACCGCGATCAGCGGCGCGAACTTCCTCATTGCGGAGACCGGCTCGGTAGCCGTGGTCGAGTCCGAAGGCAACGGGCGCATGTGCCTCACCCTTCCGCGTACCATGATTACCCTGGCCGGGATCGAGAAAGTTATTCCGCGCTTCACCGATCTCGAGGTGATGCTCCAGTTGCTCGCGCGCTCGGCCACCGGCGAGCGGATGAATCCGTACACCTCGCTGTGGACCGGCGTGACCCCAGGCGACGGGCCGCAAACCTTCCACATCGTCCTGCTGGACAATGGCCGCTCATCGATCCTCGCCCGCAAAACAGAGCGCCAGACGCTTCGCTGCATTCGCTGTGCGGCGTGCATGAATACCTGTCCGGTCTACCGGCAGACCGGCGGGCACGCCTATGGCTCGGTCTATCCGGGCCCGATCGGCGCCATCCTTACGCCCCAGCTCCAACAATTGCGCCACGCCCAATCGCTCCCCTACGCCTCCTCGCTGTGCGGAGCCTGCTACGAAGTCTGCCCGGTCAAGATCAATATCCCCGAGGTGCTGCTCGAACTGCGCGCCAAAGTTACCGACCGGGAACGACGGCAGGCGCGGCGCGTCTTCGACCCTATGTACATCGGGCTGCGCATCGCGAATCTGGCTTTTTCGCGAGCCTGGCTCTTTCACGCCGCGCAATGGGCCGGACGAATCGGGCTGCGCTGCTTCACGCGCAAAGACGGTTGGATTCACCGCCTGCCCGGCCCGGGCGCCAAATGGACCCAGACGCGCGATCTGCGCGGCCTGCCCAGCCAGAGCTTCCACGCCTGGTGGGCCCAGCGGCAGAAGGAGGCGAAATGAGCGCCCCGGTCAGTTCGCGCGAAAGGATTCTCGACCGCATCCGCGCGGCCACGCAATCCGCGCCCGGAGCGGCTCAGCAATCCGCCGCCGCGTATGACGCGATCCCGCGCCTGTATGCGCGCTCGGGCAAGCTCAGCGCCGAAGACCGCGCCGCCTTGATGCTGGAGCGCCTCAGGGAATACGGCGCTGAAGTTGTCGAGTGCGCGCCGCGCGAGCTTCCAGCCGCGATCGCCGCGCAGATTGTCGCCAGTGGCAGACGCCGCTTCGTCGCCCCGCCCGGCATTCCGCCCGAGTGGCTCTCCGAGCCCGCGAAGAGCATCGAAGCATTCGAGTGCGTGTTGGACCACCGTCTCGAAACCGCGGCAATCGAGCAAGCCGAAGGCGTCCTGACCGCGGCCTTTTGCGCCATCGCCGATTCCGGCACCATCGTCCTGCACCACTCCGCCGGCGAGGGACGTAGGGTGCTGACCCTGCTGCCCGACTGGCACCTCTGCATCCTGAAGACCAGCCAGATCGTGGAGACCCTGCCCGAGTATTTTGATCGCTGCGCGCAGCCGCCCGCGGTCGTAACCTGGATCTCAGGGCCGAGCGCCACCGCGGACATTGAGATGACGCGCATCCAAGGCGTGCACGGGCCGCGCTTCCTGCATGTCATCCTGGTGAATGACTAGGGCAGGGAACCGGCGTTGCATTGACATCGGGCAGACTGGCCTGACAAGGGAGACGTTATGACGCTTTCTGAATCCGCCATCGGCGACCTGGCCTTCAAAGCTCTGGATGCCTTCCGCATCGAGATTCCATCCTGGGGCTTCGCCAATACCGGTACGCGCTTCGGCAAATTTGCGCAGCCCGCCGCCGCCGCCACCATCGAGGAGAAGTTCGCCGACGCGGCCGAGGTGAACCGTCTCACCGGCGCAACGCCCACGCTTGCCCTGCACGTCCTTTGGGATCTGCCCAACGGCCTCCGCGACGTGGCCGCCGTGCGCGAGTTGGAGAGCCGCTTCGGCATTCGCTCCGGCTCCATCAACCCCAACCTCTTCCAGGATCAGGAATACAAGCACGGCTCTCTGTGCCACCCCTCGCCGGAGATCCGCAAGCGGGCCCTCGATCACATGTTTCAGTCCGTCGAGATCGCCAGAGCGCTCGGCTCGCGCGACATCTCCCTGTGGCTGGCCGACGGCTCCAACTATCCCGGCACGCAGAACATCCGCAATCGTATCGGCTGGCTTGAGGAAGCGCTCGTCGCCGTGCACGGCCGTCTGTCTGCCGATCAGCGTCTGCTCGTGGAGTACAAGCCCTTCGAGCCGGCTTTCTATCACACTGACATTGCCGACTGGGGCATGGCCGCCTATCTCGCCCACCGCGCCGGACCCAAGGCCTGCGTCCTTGTCGACACCGGCCATCACTACTCCGGCCAGAACATCGAGCAGATCGTCGCCTGGCTGCTGCACATCGGCATTCTGGGCGGCTTCCACTTCAACGACCGCCGCTACGCCGACGACGACCTGACCCTGGGCTCCATCGATCCCTATCAGATCTTCCGCATCTTTCACGAGCTGCACAGCAGCCAGTCCGAAGCATCAAGCACCGCAGCGGTGGCCTACATGATCGACCAGAGCCACAACCTGAAAGGCAAAATCGAGGCCATGGTGCAGACCGTCGTGACGGCTCAGGAGCTCTACCTCAAGGCCGCTCTTGTCGATCGCGAACGCCTGGCAGGCTTGCAGCAATCCTGCGAGCTGGTGGCGGCCGAAGAGCTGTTCCGCGGCGCATTTTGGCGCGACGTGCGCCCGCTCGCTCAGGCCTGGCGCGAGGCCCGCGGATTGCCTGCCGACCCCTTGGCCGCGCTGCGCGCCAGCGGCTACGTCGAGCGCATTGCAGCCGAGCGTGGCAGCCGGCGCGGAGCGGCTGTCAGCAGCTACGCATAGCAGGTCAGTCTACTCGAACGCGTGGATCACCAGTGGCCTGAATAAATACCACAGAACCAGGCAGTCCAGCGCGAGCAGTGCCATGATCCAGGGCAGGGAAGATGACAGTGCGATCTCATAGAGCAGGTTCGCTCCCACAATCAGGCTGGTGGCTGCAAGCATGAAGATTGTGAACGGTCTGGCCCACCGCCGCAGATGCCAGAGCGCATATCCATTGGCCGTGCAGCAGCCGGCAAATAGCACAAGCCCCGCGCTGATCGCGTAAAACGCCCGCATCGATCGAAAGCCCCAGTAGACAGCGGTTATCGCTTCCCGATGGGCGTACATCACAAAGAATCCGCAAACTATCAGTGCAGGCACAGCGAGCAAGAAACTTAAGATAGCCAGAATTGTGATTCCCGCGGGACGATCCATCCCTCACCTCCAACGTGCGTTCAAATATGCCCGCGCGGCATCTGCCACACGGCATAGAGCGGTGTGCAACCGGTGAACGGGATAATGTGCGTCACCCCTGCGTTCTGAAACCGGAATAAACCTGCTGGAATTGGTGAACGCAGTATACGCCGCAGAGCGCTTTGCGCGCCACGTTGATCCAAGTGTCGAGTCCTAAGGTGAATGGTGATCCCTCAGCCGTAAACCCGAGCCTCCACCGCAAACAACCTCTCAAAGCCAGTCAGCCCGCCGCAAAAAACCAGCGCGTCTCTCGCCCGTGCCCATCGTCCCCGTTCCGGTGTATAAAATTGATCTGACTGAGACACTTCGGATTTCCGGCTCAATTCCTTCTTGTTGAATTCTTATGACGCTGACAAAGACCGCATCCCCTGCACTCAAGTTCCTTGAAGACCGCTGGGACCCCAGCATAGCCGCCGCGCTCGACGAGCCCGAGCTGCTCCGCTATCGCTCCAACCTCCTCGGCTCCGATCTGCGCATCACCAACTTTGCCGGCGGCAACACCAGCTCCAAGATCGTTGATGCCGATCCCCTCACGGGCGAGCCGGTCGAGGTCCTCTGGGTCAAAGGCTCGGGCGGCGACCTGGGCAGCATCAAGCGCGCCGGCTTCGCCACCCTCTATCAGCAAAAGCTGCTGGCTCTGGAGCGCAGCTACAAGGGCGCGGACACTGAAGACGAGATGGTGGCCATGTACCCGTTCTGCGCCTTCCGCGGCAATCCGGTGGCGGCTTCCATTGACACGCCCCTGCACGGCTTTCTTCCTTTTCCCCACGTCGATCATCTCCATCCCGACTGGGGCATTGCGCTGGCCGCCGCGGCCAACGGCAAGGCCAAGATGGACGAATTCAACCGCGAGTTCGGCCGCTCTCTGGTCTGGCTTCCCTGGCAGCGCCCCGGCTTTGAGCTGGCAATGATGATGAAGCGCGCCGTCGAGCAAAATCCCGGCTGCGACGGCATCGTCCTCGGGGGCCACGGCCTCTTCACCTGGGGCCAGACGCAGCGCGAGTGCTACCTCAACACGCTCAACCTCATCGATTGCATCGGCCAGTTCATCGAGCGCCACGGAAGGGCCAAGGGTCCCGCCCGCTTCGGCGGTGAAGCCATCCCCGCGCGGCCTGATCGTAAAGACCTCGCCGTAGCCATCGCTCCGTTTCTCCGCGGCCGCGTCAGCACCCAGCGCCGCTCGATCGCAAGCTTCAGTGATGCCGAGGACGTACTCCAATTCGTCAACTCCGTTCACGCCGCGGAGCTGGCCTTTCTGGGAACCAGTTGCCCGGACCACTTCATCCGCACCAAGATCCGTCCGCTCTTCGTGCCCTGGCCCGCAAGCGCCGGCCTCGACGATCTCAAGCCGCAGATCGAGCGCTCTCTCGCCGAATACCGCGAGCAGTACCGCGCCTACTATCACCAGTTCGCCACCGCCGACTCGCCCGCCCTGCGCGACACCAATCCCGCCGTCGTCCTCATCCCCGGCCTGGGCATGTTCAGCTTCGGCAAAAACAAGACCGAGGCTCGCATCGTAGGCGAGTTCTACACCAACGCCATTCACGTGATGGAAGGTGCGAGCGTGCTGGCCGAAGGCGAGGTAACGGGAACGGTTCCTCAGTGCCAGCCCGGTATGGACCCCGCCAGTTTCAAGCTCTTCGCCAACTACGTCGCTCTTCCATCTCTTGAGGCCTTCCGCATTGAGTACTGGGCCCTCGAAGAGGCCAAGCTGCGCCGCCAGCCGCCTGAAAAGGAGCTGAGCCGCCAGGTCGTGTTTGTTGCCGGCGGCGGCAGCGGCATCGGCCGTGAGGTAGCGCGCCT
>JAJZNH010000634.1 GCA_021811745.1 Acidobacteriota bacterium | reverse complement strand
TCGGATTGAAGTGGCTGAGAACGACCTCGTGTTGCGGGAGGATGGCAGCACGAAAGCCGTAGCAACCAAGGAGCGGGCGATCATTGAAGCGGACACGCTGGTCTTTGCCATCGGCGATAAGCAGGATCCCAACATCGGCCTGCCGATGGGACCGCACGGGTATGCTGTAGAGCCTGGGCCGGAGTCAGATGAAAAGCCGCATTTCCAGGTTTGGAACCCGGAGACCAATCAGCCGCTGGCCGGCCGCTTCGTTGTGGGTTGGGCGCGGCGGGCAAGCACAGGCCTGGTGGGCATTGCACGCCACGACGGAGAAGTGGGCGCGGATGAGGCCATTGAATTCCTGAAGAATGCGCCGGAGAGCAACACCATGAGCGCGGGAGAGATCCTGACCCGGCTGCAGAAAAAAGGAATGCGTCCGGTTACCAAGGACGATCTGGCTCTGCTAGCCCGTGTAGAGGAGCGCGAAGCGGCAGCGCGCAAGGTAAGCGCATTCAAGTTCGCCGATAACGAAGCCATGTTCAAGGCGATTGCCGAGGAGCGGGAACAGGCGGAGGTTACCACCGCCTAGGAAATCGTGACTGCGCCAGCTCCCTAGCTTGCCGGGAGGCGGCGTGGCGGCGACGTTGGACCGCCGCGCCGCTTCCGAAAGGGAGGCAACATGCCGGGTGCCGCGGATGGAACGATTCATGCGTATGAAAGGTTGCTGATCGACCAGGCGATCGCGGAGCACGAAGGCCGGCCCGGCGCCCTGCTGGGCATCCTGGAGGCGGTTCAAGCCGCCAATCCCCACAAATTCCTTTCCATGGAGTCGCTGCGCTATATCGCGCAGAAGACCGGGATTCCTCCGGCCAGGATCTACAGCGCGGCGACCTTCTATTCCCTCTTCAGCCTGGTTCCCCAAGGGGAGAACGCGATCTGCGTCTGCCGCGGAACCGCCTGCCACACGCGCGGCTCCCGCGACCTGCTCGAGAAGCTCTGCCTCGATCTCGGTCTGGGCGGATACGACCTGAGCGAGACCAGTGAGGCGGACAAGCTGGCGTTGACCACCGGCGACCGCCGCTTCACAATCCGCACGGTGGCCTGCTTCGGCCAGTGCGCGCTGGCGCCGGTCGTCGAAGTGAACCACCACATTCTGAGCCATGTAAACGAGCGTACGTTGCAAGGGGAGGTCAAAGCGCTGATTCAGAGGAGGAAGTGATGCCCCGAATCCTGGACATCGGTGCTTTTAACGCGGTCCGTGAGGCCGGGTTTGCCAAGCTCATGTCGGCCATCCCCCGCATTACGGTCGGGATGGGAACCTGCGGGCGCGGCAACGGCGCCGAAGAGGTCTATCACGCCTTGAATCAGGCCATCCAGCGCAGCGGGCTGGAAGTGCTGCTGAGCGGCGTGGGCTGCTTCGGAGCCTGTTTTCAGGAGCCGCTGGTGAGCATCCGGCTTCCAGGCAATCCGCTGGTCGTGCTGCGGCGCGTGCAGGCCAATGATGCAGTGCGCATTCTCGAGAGCGTATCCACCCGTAGCCTGCCCGCCGATCTGCCCTACTGCAAGATCGAGGAATGGGACCACATCACGGCGCACGTCAAGTACGGCCAGGGCTACCCGGAGATCGCGCCCTGGAACGCAATTCCCTTCTTCAACGGGCAGAAGAAGATCGTGCTGCGCAACTGCGGCCTCATCAATCCCGAGGACATCGAGGAGTACATCGCGGTCGGCGGCTATCAGGCCCTCTACAAGGTGCTCATCGACGGGCGGCCGGAGAGCGTGATCGAGCAAGTCAAGGCCTCGCGCCTGCGCGGCCGCGGCGGAGCGGGCTTCCTTACCGGCAACAAATGGGACTTTCTGGCCAAGGCCAAGGCGGATGCCAAGTACATGATCTGCAACGCCGACGAAGGCGATCCCGGCGCTTACATGAACCGCAACGAGATCGAGGGCGACCCTCATGCCTTGCTGGAGGGCATGATCATCGGCGGCTACGTGACGCAGGCAAGCGAGGGCATCATCTACGTGCGCGCCGATTATTCGCTGGCGGTACGGCGCCTCATGCGCGCCATCGAGCAGGCGCGCGAATACGGCCTGTTGGGCGCCAATATTCTGGATCGGGGCTTCAACTTCGACATTGAGTTGGTGCAGGGAGCCGGAGCCTTTGTCTGCGGCGAGGAAACGGCCCTGATCGCTTCGTTGGAAGGCATGGCCGGGCGGCCTCATCCACGGCCTCCGTACCCGGCGCAGAAGGGCTTGTGGGGCCGGCCGACCAACATCAACAACGTGGAAACCTGGTACAACATCGCGCCCATCGTCACCCGGGGCGCGGCCTGGTTCACTGAGACGGGCAGCGCAAAGAGCTCTGGAACGAAGGTCTTTTCGCTGGTGGGCAAGATTCAAAACACGGGGTTGGTGGAGATGCCTCTGGGCACGCCGCTAAAGAGCTTCATCTACGACATCGGAGGAGGTGTCATCGCGGGCGCCCGGGTGAAGGCCGTGCAGACCGGCGGGCCGTCGGGCGGCTGCATTCCAGCGGAGATGTTGGATACGCCGGTGGACTACGAGAACCTGGCGCAGATCGGCTCCATCATGGGCTCGGGCGGCATGGTGGTGATGGACGAAGACAACTGCATGGTGGACGTGGCCCGCTACTTCATCGAGTTCACGCACTCCGAGTCCTGCGGCAAGTGCGTGCCCTGCCGGGTGGGATTGAACAAGGCGCTGCGCATCCTGAATGCAATCACCCAAGGGCACGGCACGCTCGAGGATCTAGGCTTGCTCGATGAGCTGGCGCGGATGATCCGCGAATGCTCACTGTGCGGCCTGGGACAAGCTGCGCCCAACGCCGTTCTCACCACCATGCGCCACTTCCGCGAGGAGTATGAGGACCACATTCTGGCCAAGCACTGCCGCGCCGGCGTCTGTCAGGAGCTGGCCGTGGCGCTCTGCGAGAGCAGTTGCCCGTTGCGGATGAACATTCCCCGCTTCCTTACGCTTTACCGGGAGGGGCGTCTGGAAGACGCCTTCGAGTCCGTGCTCCTCGACAATCCCCTGCCCGCTTCCACCGGGCGCGTCTGCGAGCACCCTTGCGATCATCGCTGCCGCAGGCAGTTCTTCGACGAGGCCATCAACGTGCGCGACGTGCATCGCTGCATCGCGGACTCGATCTATCTCTCCGACCGCTTCGAGCCCATCGTGCAGCGCATGGCGGCGCGGAAGCTGGAGCCGACGGGGCTCAGCGTGGCCGTGGCTGGCTCAGGCCCCGCGGGCCTGACGGCGGCTTTCTATCTGGCCATGCTCGGACACAGCGTCACCATCTTTGAAGAGCGCAGCGAGGCAGGCGGTATGTTGCGCTTCGCCATTCCCGAGTACCGTCTGCCCAAGGCCGTTCTGCGGCGCGAATTGGACCTGATCGAGAGGATGGGCGTGAAGATGGTCTTCAACACCCGCGTGGGGCTCGACCTGCCGCTCAACGAACTGGCCAGCCGCTTCGATGCGGTCTTTCTTTCCATCGGAACCAGGAAGAAGTCGTGGCTCTATCTTCCGGGGACGGAGTTGAAGGGTGTGTATCCGGCGCTGCCGTTTCTGGAGTCGGCGGCCAACCAGGAAAAGGCGTCGGCGGGCTCGAAGGTCGTGGTGATCGGCGGCGACGACATGGCGGTGGACTCGGCGCGGACAGCGCTGCGCATGGGCGCCGCGGTCACTATCCTCTACCGCCGCGAACGCAACGACATGACCGCGATCGAGGAAGAAATTCAGGCGGCCGAGGAAGAGGGCGTGCGCTTTGTCTTCCTGGCCGCGCCGCATCGTATCCTGGGCGATGGCCAGGGAAATGTAAAGGCCATCGAGGCGGTGAAGACGCGGCTGGGCGAGTACGACAAATCGGGGCGCCGGAGGCCGATTCTGACCGACGAGGTGCAGCGCTTCGAATGCGACAGCGTGATCCTGGCCGTGGGCGGGGCCTCGGACTGGGACTTCTGCCGCGCCTCCGGCCTGACCCTCAAAGATGAGGGCAGGATCGCCGTGGACCGCTCTACCTTCGAGACCAGCCGCCCCGGCTTCTACGCGGGCGGAGACCTGATCACCGGTCCATCGAATACCTCCAACGCCATGAGCGGCGGCAAGCAGGCGGCGCGCAAGATCGACGAGCGCCTGATGGGCGAGGAACGCTGGGATCAGCTTTTCTCCCGCATGGACTACAGCCATCAGGCGCCCGCGGAACCTAGCCTGAGCCACCGGCGCAAGGCCCAAGCTCTGCCCGCAGCCGACAGAGTTCATTCGCAGCAGGAGGTAATCACCAGCCTGAGTCCTCAAGAAGCCCTGGAAGAATGCGGCCGTTGCCTCCGCTGCGATCTGAGAACCACCGCAAACACCCGTTGAGGACCAGCGGACGAAAAAGGAGCAACCCCTTGGCGAACAAAACGATTTCTGTCCGGATCGACGGCGAACTGGTGACCGCGCATGAGGGCGAGACCATCCTGGAGGCGGCCCGCGCCAATGGAAAACAGATTCCCACGCTCTGCTATCTCAAGGGCCTAAGCGCCGTGGGCGCCTGCCGCATGTGCATGGTGGAGCTGGCGGGCACAGACCGGCTGCTGCCGGCCTGCACTACCCCCATCCAGGACGGGATGTCGATCAGTACCTCTTCGGCAAAGCTGTCGCTCTACCGGCGCATGGCTGTGGAAATGCTACTGGTGGAGCGCAACCACATCTGCTCCTCCTGCGTTTCGAACGGCCATTGCGAACTGCAATCGCTGGCGCAGTCGCTGGGTGTGACCCACGTGCGCTACGCCTACAACAGCCCGCGCCTGCCGGTGGATATGACGCACCCGCGCTTCGTCCTCGACCACAATCGCTGCATCCTGTGCACGCGCTGCGTGCGAGTGTGCGCAGAGGTGGAGGGAGCCAGCGTCTGGGAGGTGGCCTCGCGCGGCATCTTCTCGCGCATCGTCAGCGATCTCAGGGACGACTGGGGCCAGGCGAGCAACTGCACCAGTTGCGGCAAATGCGTGCAGGTCTGCCCGACGGGTGCGCTGGCGGAAAAGGGCTTCGCGGTGCAGGAGATGGAAAAACAGAACGAGGTGGTAAGCCGATTGGCGGAGCAGCGGGCCGTTCAGGCTGGCAGTCCGCGCTAGAAGAGCACGTTACCCCGCTCTTCATTGTTCCAAATCCAAATACAACGGCCCTGGCTCAAATCCATCTTTGCATTTGTCCCAAGCGCCGCCGCCCCGTAGAATCTTGTGGAGGGCCGGCGGGAGCAGCCGCGCGGCGTCAGGTATCGATGAGCGAACAGGAAACAGGGATTTCCATCGAGGCGCAGGCAATTTCTCCGGCATGGAGTAGAATCGAGCGCGCGCGGCATCCGCAGCGGCCGTATCCCATGGACTTCATCAACCGGATCTTTACCGATTTCAGCGAGATTCACGGGGATCGTGCCTTTGGCGACGACGAAGCCGTGGCCTGCGGGATGGCGCGGCTGGACTCGGACGAAGTCATGGTCATCGGCAACCGCAAGGGCGGAAGCACCAAAGAACGCGTGCGGCGCAACTTCGGAATGCCGAACCCCGAGGGATACCGTAAGGCGCTGCGCGTGATGAAGATCGCCGAGAAGTTCGGCCGGCCGGTCATCAGTTTCATTGATCTGCCCGGCGCGTATCCCGGCCTGGGCGCCGAGGAGCGCGGGCAGGCCGAGGCCATCGCCCGAAACCTGCGCGAGATGGCGCGGCTGCGCGTGCCCACGATCTCGGTCATCAGCGGCGAGGGCGGATCGGGCGGGGCTTTGGCGCTGGCCGTCTCCGACCGCGTGCTCATCCTCGAAAATGCGCTTTATTTTGTCATTACCCCCGAATCCTGCGCGGCTATCATGTGGCGCGATGCGGCGCACAAGCAGTTGGCCGCCGAAGCCATGCGCATCTCCGCGCCGGAGGTTGCAGCTCTTGGCTGCGTGGACGAGATTATTCCCGAGCCGGGGGATGGCATTCACACTGACCCGGAAGCGGGCACAGGATTGCTGGGCAGCGTGCTGAAAAAGCATTTGGCCGAGCTCAAGGCAATGCCCATCGAGGACCTCGTGGCCGCGCGCCAGAGGAAGTTTCGCAATATTGCGCAGTTCTACACTGAGGGCTAACTCCGGCGCCACACACGGGCCGGCACTTGGATTGAAATGTTGAGATATAGCTCAAATCCTCGGAGGAATGCGGGGGAACTTTTTTGCGTCCCAAGCGGCGGGACCGCAAAGGAAGATTGCGCATGAACACGCCCGCTACGCCCGAAGGACGGTTGCGTGCCTACGCGCAGTTTATCTTCGCCATCCTCTATTTCCTTTTGATGGGGGCGGTGGCGCGGGGAAGCGCGCACAGTTTGACCAGCGACCAATGGTCGCCGCTGGCCCAACAGGTGATCCTGGTCTTCCTGCTGCTGTTGGGCTATGCAGCCATGGGATTCTGGATGAACCGCCAGAGGGACCCTTTAAGCGAGCAGGGACTACCGAGGCGCAAGGGCTGGCAAGGCGAGGCAGCACTGGGGATGGCGACGGGGTGGGGCATCGCGGCGGTGTGCGTGCTGCCTATGGCGCTGATTGGCGGCATTGTTGTCTCCATTTCCGTCGCGCCGTCTGACTGGGGCTGGCTGGTAGCCGATACGGCGTTCTTTGTAATGGCGGTCATGGCTGAAGAGATTGCCTTCCGCGGTTACGGCTTTCAGCGCTTTGTGCAGGCTGTGGGACCGGTTTGGGGCTCATTCGGTTTCGCCGCGTTCTATGCGATTGCGCAATCGTTTTTGCCCGGCGCCAGCAGAGCCAGCTTTGCCGTTGCGGTGGCGCTGGGACTGGTGCTCTCGGCGGTCTATCTGCGCACCAAGGCTCTCTGGGTAAGCTGGGGCATCAATTTTGGCTGGAAGGCAAGCCGCGCCTTGATCTTCGGGCTCACGATCAGCGGTGTCAGCGTTCATTCACCGGTGGTCGAAGGCGTACCGCTGGGCCCCCTGTGGCTCACCGGCGGGGGATACGGGCTGGATGGCAGTTGGTTTGCGTTCGTGGTCCTTCTGGCCTCGCTGCCGGTGGTTTTCCGGCTCACGCGCGATCTCGATTATCGCTACAACGCACCAGTGATCGAGCCAGCTGGGATTCCCGTGGACCTGGACGCCAACGTGCGCGCCCAGCACGAGGCGGCCATGGGGCCGGGCACGGCAACCGCGTCGCCACTGGTGCAGATCGCCCCGGCCAGTGCACCGCCGGCCGCGGACTCTGGCAACGTGCCTGCTGATCTTCCCTCCGGCCCTCAATAATCAGCCCCTAAAATCGGCCCCCGAAGAACAAGTCCTTCAGTCTGTCTAAGTTGCCGATTCCGTCCCCTCGCTGCCTTTTCCAGACTCCCTGACCGGATTTGACCTTTTAATTGGAACGGGGCTATCTTGCTGGTGAGTAACTCAGTTTGCCTTCATGAAAGGCTTCCATGAGCCGGCCATTCCTGCACCATCGGAAGCGGCCAGCCTTGCAGGCGGTCGCAGTCGGCAGCGGTAAAATCCGCTTCGGGCGGAAGGTGTTTTTTTGTGTCTTCGTCTTGAGCCTGGCGGCGCTCGTGCGTGGCGGGATGGTTCCCGCTCAGGTCATGACCATCGACACGAACGGCGACGCGCCGGTAGCCGTCGGCCCAATTGATCGGCAATACGCACAGATTCAGCCCACTCACGTTGTTCTCCCCAACTCCAGACTGGACGCCAAGACGGCGACGATACTGATTCGTGCAATGCAGGCAGAACAGGGGTTTGCCATGCGTCCGCTTCCACAGGGACATAAGGGCCTGACGCTGGTAGCGAACGGCAACCTTGAACCAGTTGGTGAGGAGTACGTAAAGATGGCGGTCAATGCCGGAGTTGCCGCTAGGCCGGGTGACCGGGTGGTGATCACCGACGTGAAGATTAATCGTACGAGCATCGTCTTCGATCTAAACGGCGGACCCGATCTTAAGCATCGATTCCTGAGACACATCCATGTCGGAATGGGGCCGGTGATGGATACACCGGTCGTTCAGGACAACGGGGACATACCCACCGGTGCACGACTGACCCTGGCTTTCAAGGGCGCTATTCCCCAGTTGACAGGCAAACAGGTGCAGGAGCTTCTGGCGCCGCTTGTCTCTTTCGAGGTGAAAACGCCCGTTAAAGCCTATACCGATACACTGCCGAAACCACTCAAGGAGGCTATCCTCAACCATCAGGTTTGGGTTGGCATGAGTACGCAGATGGTGCTGTACTCCATGGGCAGGCCGTGGACCAAGTATCGAGCCATGGACGGTCAGATGCCCTACGAAGAGTGGATTTACGGCCATCCGCCCCAGCCGACCACGTTTGTGAGGATTAACGGAAACCGGGTAATCCAGGTGGAGGTTGGCCGTGTAGGCAAGCCGCTAGAGGTCTTTACCAAGGACGTGGTGTCGCCGATGATGTTGAGCAACGGAACAGAGATGGCGGCCAACCCCAACGTGCGCATCATCAGAGAAGGCGATGTGCAACCCGATCCGAACAAGGAAGCTCCACCACCGCCGCCCACGCTGCTCAAACCCGGCGAAAAGGCGCCGACTGCCATTCACGGAGCCGGGCAGATGAGGCCGGTATATTTCCCGAAAGACCAGCAGAAACCCACACAGGGCAAAAATCCTGACGACCAGCAGCCTGCTTCGCCCCCGGCGGCTCCGCAAACGCCCTCTGGACAGGAAACGCGGTCATCGGTGACGAAGCCTCCCGATTCCTCGCCGACGAATGGCAGCGAACCTCCTAACGCGACAGATGGGAACCAATCCGGGGCGCAATCAAGCTCCAGCTCTTCACACTAGCTTCGGCGTTGCAACCGGCGTCTGTTTGCCGCTAAACTATCTCCTTCGGAGAGGTGGCAGAGCCCGGTTGAATGCACCTGACTCGAAATCAGGCATAGTCGTAAGGCTATCGGGGGTTCAAATCCCTCCCTCTCCGCCAAGACTCTTCCATGTGAGTCCAGAACAGTCCAAGAGTATCTCATAAAAACCAACATAGACAGTTACTTAGGTCCTCTGAAGTCCAGCGGAGTCCACCTCTGTCCGCTCAATTCCGGGTGTATTCCGATTTCAATTTGGGTGTATTTCGCTGGAGGGGCGTGAGAATGTCTCTTTCGGAGGTGCAGGTCAGAAAGGCCAAGGAACGGGAAAAGGCCTACAGCATGGCAGATGGTGGAGGCTTGTATCTGTGGGTGACTCCCGCAGGGGGAAAGCTGTGGCGTTGGTCTTACAGGTACGAGGGCAAAGAGAAGCTCATGTCGCTCGGCCGTTACTCCGATGTGTCGCTCTCGAAAGCGCGAGAGCGACATCGCGACGAGCGCGCTCTTCTTGCGTCTGGCATTGATTCGCCCTCGATTTCAGTGAGGAGATGCGCGTCGCTCATCAAGCGCCGTCGCGAAACCGGATGATCCGCCTTCGGTCGCGCTTCCTGGGTCTGTGTTCTGGCGCGGGAGCCAATGCGCGCATTGCCTTTCGTTCTTCAGTCAGCTTCAAGCGCGCCTCGCGGCTGGTCTGTGTTTCCCGATAGAGGGTCTGCGCCACCGCCGCCGGGCCGCGCATCGCACTCACTTGAAGAACTTCGATCTCAAAGCTGCCGCCATCGTTCTCCACCTGCAGCCTTTCGCCCACCCTCACCTCGCGCGCGGGCTTGGCCTTCATTCCATTGGCTTGAACGCGGCCTAGGTCACAGGCCCGCGCCGCCAGCGCCCGCGACTTGAAGAAGCGCGCTGCCCACAGCCATTTGTCCATACGCACCGGACCCATATTCGATCTTCCCAATTCCAGCGCAATGTTACCAGGAACGCTGCCGTTCCCGCACGAACATTCAGTTTTTCGCGGTCACTCCGGCATGCATCAGGATCTGGCAGTGCCGTGCGTCCTCTGCCTCGTAGGCGCTCACCTCGATTTGAAAGCTCATCACCGGCGTTCCCGGTTTGCGCACCCTGTCCAAGCGCACCACGTGCATACGCGGAGAGACGGCAACAACGCCGCCCGTTGCTTATATGGTCCGTAAATCTGCAGTGACCGACCTCAAACCGACGAACCACGGAGTATGAATCAAAATCTTCCGCAGCGGGGCGGTGAAGGCATCTTTGATACGCAGCAGGGCTTCCGTGTCCGACGGCTATCGAGCGTGAAGGCAAAAGGGCCGAGGTGGGTCGGCCTTTGCCGGACGGCGATCACCTTCCGCGCCCAATCCAGTCGGGCGAGACGTATTATGTCGGGCGCACCTCAGATTCCGCTTGGCGAATCAGCATGGCGCTCAGCAACGTACGGTACTCAGCAGCAAACCAGCCGTGTGGTGCAAGATCGCCCTCGGATTTACGGTCGCTCCATGACCGGATGGAGTACTCGAACCACGCCTGCGTGGAACTGGTGTGGATCACCAGGGCATAGATTTCGCCGATAGCCCGCCGCTGATCGCCGCGTATCAACTCTGTCATCGTGTTCTTAATGAACAGATGATGGTACAGGAACTGGCAGTGTCCTAACACTGCGTTGCCGTGGTGGCGGCCTCGGAAAAGCGGGCCGCCAGCCGATCACGGTTTCTCCCATTCCCTAGGATCGTCGAACAATCCAGGCTCATCGGGATAAATCGGGGCTACTTGATTTAGCAGCTTATAGAAGGCGTCGTAATCTGTGTTGGCTTTCATCAATCCCACAACTGTTCCAAGATGAAGCAGCAGCTCCGGTTTGCCTAGTTCTTCGCTAGTCCATGAATGGAGTTTGTCACTTCTGTGACCCCGCTCGCCCTTCCGTTCTTTCAATGCCTTCAGCAAGCCGGGGGCGATTCGCTTCCAAACAAGATCATTCGTGAGGTGTCCGAAATACTGCGGAAGCCTCATGTCGGGGCGAAGATCAACACCCTTTAGGCGGCAAAGATGTTTGAAATAGTCGCCGGGAAAGGTACGCACCCATTTGCGAAGGCCTTCAGAGAGAAACTTCTTTAGGTATTCCTCAAGGTCTCGTCTAGGGCGGTCGTACTGGAATCCAGTAGCTTCATCCACCAGAGCGATAATGCCGACGCTGGCGAAGCCCCGGATCAGCATCAGAGCGCGTTCTGCAATGTGTTCTTGGTTCTTGGTGAGGGCACCAGCCGCCTTAGCATCCAAAAAGACCCCGCAGACCTTCGGAAGTAATTCAGCCGCATATCCGAATGCCCGCGCTCCTCGAATTGTCCTGAATTCTACTTCTGCTGACGTCTTGAATAACTCTTCTGGAATGTACTGTTTAATGTTCTTTGCGGTCAAAAACGAGGGCAAATTGACGTCAGCATCATAGAATTCTCGTCCCTTGGCCTGTCGCGCCCTGCCAATAGCAACCATCATGCCGCTTTGTGTTAGAACCCTCAGGCCGCCTTCCAGCACGGCACAGGGAATCTCCACGCCTCCTATTTCTAAGAAGCCCTCGTGTGTTGCTTGAGGAAGGGATTTGCCCTTGTCCCATCGCGCCTGGGCAGCGGTTTTCGCAATCGCGCTGCGATCCGCCTTCGAGAGCTTCTTGGCTCTCGCTGTGCCTCCCAACGATTGAATTGCTAACTGTTCCGCCATAAACCCTCCTTCGATACCTAAGCCAGCATACAGCAAGCATCTCCAGCAAGCAAGAATTATTTTTCTTGACATGCTTTCTTAGCAAGCATAGACTGGAGAAACTAAAAGCCCCGGCCAGCGTTGGAGCGCCAACCGGGGCCAGAATCCACCACAGCTTGCGCCGGGGTGAACCCCACAAAGTCATTATCCGGCAAAAGGCTGTGGGACTCAAGAGGAAAAGTCCCATGACCTGCCACAACTGCCAGACCCAATGCAAGCGGTTCGGAAGGCACAGAAACGGCC
>JAJZNH010000086.1 GCA_021811745.1 Acidobacteriota bacterium | reverse complement strand
GGCTTCGAGCGATCTGCATCTGGAATACAAGCTCAAGATCAGCCGCGCGCAGGCGCTGGACCTGTGCGGCGAGTCGGTGCGGTTGGCACGCTCCCTATGCGACGACGTGGAGTTTTCGCCGGAGGACGCGACTCGCTCGGAGCGCGACTACCTGGTGGAGATGGTGCGCATCGCCGTGGAGGCTGGAGCCACCACGATCAACATGCCCGATACCGTAGGCTATACCACCCCGGAAGAGTACGGGCAGATGTTCCGCGAGGTGCGGGAGCGGATTCCGGCGATCGACGAGAAGGGTGTTGTGCTGTCTTCGCATTGCCACGACGACCTGGGTCTAGCGGTAGCCAACTCGCTGGCGGCGATTCAGGCCGGCGCTCGGCAGGTGGAGTGCACGGTGAACGGCATCGGCGAGCGGGCGGGAAACGCGGCCATGGAAGAGATCGCCGCGGCGCTCTATGTGCGCGGCGACCGCTACGGCGTGAGCACCTCGATCAAGATGGATCAGATCTATCCCGCCAGTCAGGTGCTGGGCCAGCTCATTACCTTCCGGCCTTCTCCGAACAAGGCGGTGGTGGGCGCCAATGCCTTTGCACACGAGTCGGGCATTCATCAGCACGGCATGTTGGCCAATCCTCTGTGCTACGAGATCATGACGCCGCAACTGGTGGGGGTAGACAGGACACATCTGGTACTGGGCAAACACTCCGGGCGCGCGGCGCTGCGGCACCGGCTGGAGCAGCTTGGCTATACGGTCAGCCGCGATGAACTGCAGCACATTTACTACCGGTTTGTGGCGCTGGCCGACCGTAAGAAAAATATCTACGATCAAGACCTGATCGGCCTGCTGCCGGATGCGATTCGTGAACGGCGGCGCGAACCGGTGGCGGAGCTGGACTAGAGGCAGGGACTAAAGACACTGCGGGATTGGCCAGGAATCACTGACCACTGACACTGAGCGCTGAAAACTGACAAAAAACCACTGGAAAGGTTAGGAATGAAGCTAAATATCCTAGTTGTAGCGGGGGACGGCATCGGTCCGGAAGTGACCGGCGAGGCGGTTGCCGTTCTGAACGAGATTGCCGCACAGGGCGGGCACGAGTTCACCTTTACTGAGAAGCGCATCGGCGGCGTGGCCATCGTCAGCGACGGCACACCGCTGCCAAAGGAGACGCTCGATGCAGCGCTGGGCTCCGACGCGGTGCTGCTGGGCGCGGTGGGCGGCAACGAGTTCAATTCACTGCCCCCGGACAAGCGCCCCGAGGCTGGACTGCTTGGGATTCGCGCGGCTCTCGGCGGATTTGCGAACTTGCGCCCGGCCTTCGCCTTCAAAGAGCTGACGGTGAACAGCCCGCTGCGGCCGGAGATCGTGGACGGCGCGGACATTCTGTTTGTGCGCGAACTGCTGGGCGGCCTTTATTTCGGGCAGCCCCGCCAGTGGGACAAGAACAAAGGCGAGGCGCTGAATACAATGCGCTATACACGCGAAGAGGTGGTCCGCGTAGCGCGCGTGGCCTTTGAGCTGGCGCAGAAGCGGCGCAAAAAGCTGACCAGCGTGGATAAGTCAAACGTGCTGGAGTGCTCGCAGCTCTGGCGCGCCACGGTGAATGAGGTAGCACCGGAGTTTCCCGGCGTGACGGTGGAGCATCAGTTGGTGGATTCGATGGCCATGCACCTGATGAACCGGCCGCGCGATTTCGACGTGGTGCTGACGGAAAACCTGTTTGGGGATATTTTGAGCGACGAATCGGCAGTGATTACGGGCTCGCTGGGCATGCTGCCCTCGGCGACCGTCGGCGGCAAGGTAAACCTGTATGAGCCGGTGCACGGCTCGGCGCCGGACATTGCGGGCAAGGGGCTGGCCAATCCGCTGGGCGCGATCCTGACCGCGGCGCTGATTTTGCGCCACTCCGGCGGTTTGGAGAACGAAGCTGCGGCGGTGGAGGCGGCGGTGCGCAAGGTGCTGGAACAGGGCTTCCGCACGCCGGATCTGGCGCGCGGGAACATGGATGGGTTGACGGTGCTTTCGACCAAGGAGATGGGGGCGAAGGTGAGAGAGACAGTTCAAAAACAGCTCTTAGCTGTTAGCTCTTAGCTTTTAGTTCATGGTGCGGGCGCGTGCGGCGTCGGTAACATCAGGAACAAGACGGCAATGGCGCCGGGATCATTTGAGAACCTTAACCGTAGCATGAACCAGCTAATGGCTAATAGCTAAAGGCTCGTTTGAGGAGTCTATGACAAGCGAAGCAAAGACGTTATTTGAGAAAGTCTGGGAACAGCACGTGGTGGCGGAGCCGAAAGGCGAGCCTACGCTGCTGTATATCGATTTGCAGCTGGTGCACGAGGTCACTTCGCCGCAGGCCTTTGAAGGGCGACGGCTGGCGGGGCGCAAAGTACGGCGGCCGGACCGCACGGTGGCGACGATCGATCACAATGTGCCGACGACCATCGAGGGGCGGCTGAAGATTGTGGACCAGATCGCGGCCACGCAGATCGCCACGCTGCGCAAGAACTGCGCGGAGTTCGGCATCGAGCTCTACGATGTGGACTCGCGCGAGCAGGGAATTGTGCACGTGATCGGGCCGGAGCTGGGGCTGACCAAGCCGGGCATGACCATCGTGTGCGGGGATTCGCATACTTCGACGCACGGCGCGTTCGGGGCCCTGGCCTTCGGCATCGGCACCAGCGAAGTGGAGCACGTGCTGGCCACGCAGACTCTACCGCAGTCAAAGCCGAAGACGTTCCGGATCAGCGTAGAGGGCAAGCTGCCAACCGGCGTCACGGCCAAGGACATCATCCTGGCCATCATCGGCAAGATTGGGACCGACGGCGCGACGGGACATGTGATTGAGTACGCGGGGTCGGCGATTCGCTCGCTTTCAATGGAAGGGCGCATGACCATCTGCAACATGAGCATCGAGGCGGGCGCGCGGGCGGGGATGATTGCGCCGGATGAGACGACGTTTGCCTATCTCAAGGGCCGGGGCTTTGCGCCCAAGAGCGCGGCGTGGGATGCGGCGGTAAAGGAGTGGAGCAGGCTGCCGTCGGATCCAGGCGCGAAGTTCGACCGCGAGCTGACGATTGATGCGGCGACGCTGGTTCCGTACGTCAGTTGGGGCACGAGTCCCGGCATGGTGGCGCCGATTACGGCCGCGGTGCCCGATCCGGCCTCGGTGGCCAACGAGCAGGAACGCAAGGGGCTGGAGCGGGCGCTTGAGTATATGGGCTTGCAGCCGAAGACTCCACTGGCTGATATTGCCGTGAATCGTGTTTTTATAGGCTCCTGCACCAACGGCCGCATTGAGGATCTTCGCGCTGCGGCGCGTATCGCAAAAGGCTATAGGGTCTCGTCCAAGGTTGGCGCAATGGTGGTGCCCGGCTCACACCAGGTTAAAGCGCAGGCGGAAGAGGAAGGTCTCGATCGCATTTTTATTGAGGCAGGCTTCGAGTGGCGCGAACCTGGGTGTTCAATGTGCCTGGGCATGAACCCGGATGTGCTGGAGCCCTATCAACGTTGTGCCTCAACCTCGAACCGCAACTTTGAGGGCCGTCAGGGGCGCGACAGCCGAACGCATTTGGTTTCGCCGGCAATGGCCGCGGCGGCGGCCATTGCCGGCCACTTTGTGGACATTCGCAACTGGGAGGTAAAGGCATAATGGAACCGTTTCGCATATTGACCGCGCAGGTGGCGCCACTGGACCGGGCCAACGTGGACACCGACCAGATTATTCCCAAACAGTTTTTGAAGCGTATCGAGCGCACCGGTTACGGCGACTTTTTGTTCTTTGACTGGCGCTGGGAACCCGATGGTTCGCCAACCACCGATTTCGTGCTGAACAACCATCGCTACAAGAGCGCGAAGATTCTGGTCGCGGGCAAGAACTTCGCCTGCGGATCGAGCCGCGAGCACGCCGCATGGGCGCTGAGCGACTACGGATTCCGCGTGGTGATTGCGCCCACCTTTGCCGACATCTTTTTCTCGAATGCGGGCAAGAACGGGATTGTGCTGGTGCGCCTGAGCGAGGACGAGGTGAACAAGCTGCTTGCGAATGCGAAGACGATTCCCGGCTATCAACTGACCGTTTCGCTGGAAGCGCAGACGGTAACCGATGGCCGCGGATTCAGCGCCAAGTTCGAGATCGATCCTTTCCGCAAGTTCTGCCTGCTGGAGGGTCTGGACGACATCGGCCTTACGCTGCGGCATGCGGCGGAGCTGGATAAGTTTGAGGCCGAGCACGATCGGGCGGGATGGCTGAGAGCGAAGTGAAACAGCTTTCAGCTCGTCGTGCTGGAACCGATGACATCGGCAACTTCAGAAGGAAGACGGCAAAGACGCGGGACACTTTAAGAATCTTGCCGGCTGCATGAATTAGCTAAAAGCTAATAGCTAAAGGCTAATAGCTAAAGGCTATGAGATCAGGGAGCAAAGCGAGCACCATGACGATTGAAGGCAAACGCAACAGTATTCCGTTGACGGAAGGCCCCCACCGCGCCGCGGCGCGTGCGTTTCTTCGCGGCGCAGGATTCAAGAAAGAGGATCTGCACAAGCCGATCATCGGCGTCGCCAACACCTGGACCGAGATTGGCACCTGCAACGTTCACCTGCGCGGAATTGCCGAAGCTCTGAAGGAAGGCATTCGCGAGGCGGGCGGAACGCCGATGGAGTTCAACACCGTCACCATCAACGACGGCATCACCATGGGTTCGCAGGGCATGAAGGCCTCTCTGGTTTCGCGCGAGGTGATCGCCGACTCCGTGGAACTGGTGGCGCGTGGCAACCAATTTGACGGACTGGTGGGCATCGGCGGCTGCGATAAGAATATGCCGGGCATCATTATGGCGCTGTGCCGGCTCGATATTCCCAGCATGATGTTCTACGGCGGATCGATTGCGCCCGGCAAGCTGGACGGCCCCCACGGTGAAAAGATCGACATCACCATTCAGGATGTGTTTGAAGGCATTGGCTCCTATGCAGCGGGGCGCATTGACGAGGCGGGACTGGAGGCGCTGGAGGCAAGCGCCTGTCCCGGCCCAGGAGCGTGCGGAGGGCAGTTCACGGCCAACACCATGGCCATGAGCGGCGAGATGCTCGGCATTTCGCCGATTGAGATCTCCGGCGTCACCGCAACCTCGGCGCATAAACTCGATGCAGCGCGCAAGGCAGGCCACATCCTGATGGACGCGGTGCGCGCCAATCGCCGTCCTTCGCAGATCATTACGCGCAAATCGCTGGAGAACGCCATTGCTGCGGTGGCGGCCAGCGGCGGCTCGACCAACGCCGTCCTGCATCTGCTGGCCATCGCACGCGAGTTGGGCATCGCGCTCAACATCGACGAGTTTGACGCCATCTCCAAACGCACACCCTTTATCTGCGACCTGACGCCGGCGGGCAAGTATATGGCTTGGCACTATCAGGAAGCGGGCGGCTCGCGGCTGCTGGCGAAGCGGATGATCGAGGCAGGCTATGCGGACGGTTTGGCGCTGACCGTGACCGGCAAAACGCTGGCCGAAGAGGCCGCGCTGGCTAAGGAGACGCCGGGGCAGGTTGTGATCGGCAATTTTGACAAGCCCATCAAGCCGAACGGTGGCCTTGTGATCCTGAAGGGAAACCTGGCGCCCGAGGGCTGCGTGATGAAGATCGCCGCGGCGGGCAAGTACGAGCATCGCGGCCCGGCGCGCGTCTTCGACTGCGAGGAAGACTGCTTCAAGGTAGTGCAGGCGGGTGGCATCAAGCCGGGCGACGTGGTGGTGATCCGCTACGAAGGGCCGAAGGGCGGGCCAGGCATGCGCGAGATGCTGCAGGTGACGGCGGCCATCAGCTCCAACGCGGAACTGAGCGCGCAGGTGGCTCTCTTGACCGACGGACGCTTCAGCGGGGCGACGCGAGGATTCACCGCGGGGCATGTGGCGCCCGAGGCCTTTGTGGGCGGACCGATTGCCGCGGTGCGCGAGGGCGACATTATCAGTTTCGACATTGCCAAGCGCACGCTGAACGTGGAGATCAGCAACGCGGAGATGAAGGCGCGGCTCAAGAATTTCAAGCCGCCGGCGCTGCGCTGGCCGCAAGGCGTGTTCCGGAAGTACGTGGATCGCGTGAAGTCGGCGTCTGAAGGGGCAACGACGTAAAGAGCAGCCGTCAGCTCTTGGCTTTTGCCATCAGCTAATCTCGGCCAGGCTAAGTTGCACCGGTTGTGATTGGGTATTTGTGTCGCAACCGGAATCAGTTGGATGAATCAACGGGCTCAAGCAAACAGAAGCTGAAGGCTGACAGCTGACAGCTAAGAAGGGAGTAACGACGATGGCTACGAAGGGGAACTCGCAATCATCGAATGCGCATCTGACGGCGCCGACGCGGTTGACGGGCGCGGAGATTCTCTGGGCCACGCTGGTGGGCGAGGGCGTGACAGACGTCTTCGGCTATCCGGGCGGCGCCATTCTGCCCGTCTACGACGCACTGCGCAAGTTTCCGATCCATCACATCCTGGTGCGCCACGAGCAGGGCGCGGCGCACATGGCCGACGGCTACGCGCGCGCGTCCGGCAAGGTGGGCGTGGCCATGGCGACCAGCGGTCCGGGCGCTACGAATCTGGTGACTGGCATCGCCACCGCAATGCTCGATTCGATTCCCATGGTGTGCATCACCGGCAACGTTCCCACCCGGGTGCTGGGCACGGACGCCTTTCAGGAAGTGGACATCACCGGCGTCACGCTGCCCATCACCAAGCACAACTTCCTCGTGACCCGGGCCGAGGACCTTGCCGCGACGGTGCGCCACGCATTTCAGATTGCGCGCTCGGGCAGGCCTGGCCCAGTACTGGTGGACATCACCAAGGACGCGCAGCAGGCGTCGGCTATCTACGATTTCGAGGTCGCCAAGCCGCGCCCCTATAGGCCGCATCCGATGCTGCGCGTGGAGGATGCCGCGCTGGATCAGGCCGCGGAGCTGATCCGCAACTCGAAGCGGCCGGTGATTCTGGCCGGTCACGGCGTGATGGAGTCGGGTGCAATGGAACAGGTGCGCACGCTGGCCGAGCGCGCTCAGATCCCGGTGGGGCTCACGCTGCTGGGCCTGGGCGGATTTCCCGCCTCGCACCCCCTCAATCTCGGCATGATGGGCATGCACGGCGAGGCGTGGGTGAATCACGCCATTCAGGAAGCCGATCTCCTGATTGCCTGTGGCATGCGCTTCGACGACCGCGTGACCGGGACGCCTGCGAGCTACGCGCTGAAGGCCAAAAAGATTCACATTGAAGTCGATCCGGCGGAGATCAATAAGAACGTCAAGGTAGACGTGGCCCTGGTGGGCGATCTGGCAGAGGTGCTGGAGCGGCTGCTGCCGCGCATCTCTGGGCGCGACGGCTCGCCGTGGCTAAAGACCATCGAGGCCAGCAAGGGTGCCGTGGCCGTGCACGACATCAAAAACCTGCCCGATATGGGCCATCTGTACGCCGCGCATGTGATGCACGACCTGTGGCGCATGACCGGCGGCGATGCCATCGTGGCGACCGACGTGGGCCAGCACCAGATGTGGGAAGCGCAGTACTTCCGCCACGAGCGCCCGCGCACGCTGATCACCTCCGGCGGACTGGGGACGATGGGGTTCGCGTTGCCTGCGGCCATCGGCGCCAAGATTGCCTGCCCGGAGAAGGAGGTTTGGGTGGTCGCCGGAGACGGCGGCTTCCAGATGACCTCGGCTGAGCTGGCCACCATCGTGCAAGAGAAGATCAAGATCAACATCGCGCTCATCAACAACGGCTACCTGGGCATGGTGCGTCAGTGGCAGGAATTCTTCTACGAGCGCAACTACGAAGCGACCCCGCTGGTGAGCCCTGACTTCGTGAAACTGGCCGATGCGCACGGCATTCCAGGCTGCGTGGTGCGCAAGCGCCCCGAGGTGGGTGAAGCCGTCAACGCCGCGCGGTCGGCGCCGGGGCCGTTTCTAATCGAATTCAAAGTAGAAAAAGAAGAGTCGGTCTACCCGATGATCCCCGCTGGCAGCGCCCTGCACGAGATGATCCGGCGGCCCGGCAAGCGTATGAAGGACCCGCTGGAGGAGACTGCGGACGAGTAACAATCAATCAGCTTCTAGCTGCTAGCCTCCGGTTCCCGGCGGCGCTGCGCCGCTGGGAGTGGAATCGGCTGTGCGAGACTCTAATCGGCGCCGTAGAAGAGAGCTAGAAGCTAGGAGCCAGAAGCTAGGAGCTGCTTTATGCTGCACACATTTGTTGCTTACGTTGAAGATTTGCCGGGCGTGCTGACGCGTGTGGCCTCGCTGTTCCGGCGGCTGAACATCAACATCAACTCGCTGACCGTCGGGCGAAGCGAGCGGGCCGGACAGTCGCGCATCACGCTGGTATGCGAGGCCTCCGCCGAGGCCGGCCACCGCATCCGCGCCAGCCTGTTTAAACTGGAGAACGTCGTGGATGTGGACGACATTACGCAGGCGCCGGCGGTCACGCGCGAGCTGGCCCTCATCAAAGTCGCGGCCACACCCCAGAATCGCGGGCAAATCTTCGACCTGGTGGAGGTCTTCCGTGCCCGTATCGTCGATCTAACGTCTGAGTCGCTGATGATTGAGATGACCGGCGTTGCGAGCAAGATCGAGGGGCTGATCGAGATCCTCCGCGAGGACGAGAGCCGTATTTTGGAAGTATGCCGCAGCGGGAAGATGACCATGCGGCGCGGCCACCACGTGAGCAGCGTCCTCAAGGCAATGAATGTAAACGGGACCGGCGATGCGGAAGACACGACGCGCTCGCTGGAGAATCGCATGGCAGCCGAGGCGGAGTAGTGTTTATCGCCGATTTGCCTGCCCAAGCAATCAGCTGAAGGCGAGACCTCGTCGGGGATTTAGGCTGTTCATGTGGAGTCGATAAGCGGCACACAAACGGAGGCTCCAGACAATTGATTCCTGCAACCGGATTGTCCTGGTTGCAGCGGAGAGGCAACCGCAGATCCTTCGACTCAGTCCGCCGCGGCGGACGGCGCTTAGGACAACAGCCTGATTCTGTCGCGAGTTTCAAACACAGAACAGCAAAAGGGAATTGCAGCCGGTTCACGCAAAATCAACAGAGAATACAACCAGCGGAGGAAATCGAGACAGTTATGGCCAAGACTTATTACGATCAGGACGCCGACCTCAGCCTCATTCAGGCCAAGAAGGTGGCGATTATCGGCTACGGATCACAGGGACACGCCCATGCCCTCAACCTGAAGGACTCCGGCGTACAGGTAAAGGTGGGCCTGCAGGCGGGTTCGAAATCCGTCGCCAAGGCGCAGAAGGCCGGACTGGAGGTCCTCACGCCGGCCGAGGCCGCCGAGTGGGCCGACGTGGTGATGATCCTCACGCCCGACCAGACGCAGGCCAAGTTGTACGCCGACGAGATTGGGCCCAACCTGACGCCGGGCAAGCTGCTCTTGTTTGCGCATGGCTTCAACATTCACTTCAAGACCATCGTGCCAAATGCCGGAATCGACGTCGGTTTGGCCGCGCCCAAGGCGCCAGGTCACCGCGTCCGCGAAGTCTTCATGGAAGGCGGCGGAACGCCTGGCCTGATCGCCGTCCAGCAGGACCCAACCGGCAAGGCTCATGCGTTGACCCTGAGTTACCTCAGGGGCATCGGCTGCACGCGCGCCGGAGTCCTGGAGACTACCTTCAAGGAAGAGACCGAGACCGATCTCTTCGGCGAGCAGGCGGTCCTGTGCGGCGGAGTGAGCGCGCTCATCAAAGCTGGCTACGAGACGCTGGTTGAGGCCGGCTATCAGCCGGAGAGCGCATACTTCGAGGTGCTGCACGAGCTCAAGCTGATCGTGGACCTGATCTATCGCGGCGGCCTGGCGTACATGCGCTACTCGATCTCTGATACCGCCGAATACGGCGACTACGTGAGCGGACCGCGTGTGATCGGCGCAGAGAGCCGCAAGGCGATGAAGCAGATTCTGACCGAGATCCAGAACGGAACCTTTGCCAAGCGCTTCCTGGCTGACCAGAACTCGGGGCGCAGGGAGTTCCTCGCCTTCCGCGATGCAGAGGCCAAGCACCCGATTGAGATCGTGGGCAAGAAACTGCGGGCGCAGATGCCCTTCCTTGATCCGGTAACGGTGGAGGAAGTGGCGAAGACGCGGTAAAACCGGCCCTGAGCTTCTTCACATCGGCCCCGCGGAGAAGATTCTGCGGGGCCGTCGTATGTCGTGAGAGCCTGCCGTCCCTGGCCGCTTGTCACTGGACGGCCGCCATCCCATAGCGGATGTGCCGGGACTCAGCCCTCGGTTCCAATCTGCGACGGTCAGAGTAGCCTCTGGTCTGTCATGGCCTACTTGGCTCTTGGTGCCAGGAGCGGACGAACGGCCGAGTCTGGTGGAAGACCGTTGCGTGCGTGATGGTCATCCCCGCGGCTCGCCCACCTTCTTTGAGGCCAGTGCCGCGGCCTGGCGCAAGGCTTCCACCATGCTTCTTTCGTCCACCTTGCCGGTGCCGGCGATGTCAAAGGCCGTTCCGTGATCCACTGATGTACGGATCACTGGCAGTCCCAGCGTGATGTTTACGCCAGCCTCAAGCCCTAACACCTTCACTGGTCCGTGGCCCTGATCGTGATACATCGCGATCACCATATCGTAGTCGCCGCGCTGCGCGAGGTAGAAGAGTGTATCGGCAGGCAGCGGTCCCGTCACGTCCCATCCCTTGCGCCGGCTAGCCCCAATCGCCGGCGCAATCTTTTCCTCCTCCTCGCCGTGACCGAAGATCCCGTTCTCTCCTGCGTGCGGATTGATTCCGCATACGCCGATCTTCGGACTCGCGTTCCCCGCTCCCACCATCGCCGCGTGCGCCCGGGCGATCGTGCGCTCCACGAGTCCAGGTTCGATTTTGGCAATGGCGTCAAGGAGGCCGATGTGCGTGGTCACATGCGTGACCTTCAGCTTCGGTGTGCTCAGCATCATTGACACCTCTGGTGTCCTTGTCAGTTCTGCCAGCAGTTCCGTATGTCCGGGAAAGTTGTGCCCCGCCAAATGCAGAGCTGCCTTGTTCAACGGTGCGGTGCAGATGGCTGCGATTTTTCCCGCCATCGCCAGTTCGCACGCCTTCCTCACAAATTGAAACGCGCCTTCTCCCGCCACGGCAGATAGCTTTCCCCAAGCCAAATCCGCCGGGATCAGTTGCAGATCGAGACAGTCCACCGTGTCTCTTGCATAGCGCGCGGGATGAATGTCGTCCGGAGCCAGGCTTCTGACCGCGATCTTGCTCTTGACGATGCGGCCTGCCTCCCTCAGGCGCGCCGCATCTCCTACCACCAGCGGCCGGCATTGATCGTGCAGTTCGGGGTAGGAAAGGCTCTTCATAATGATTTCGGGGCCTACGCCGGCGGCATCCCCCATTGTGATGGCAACGATCGGCAGTTCCATAAAGTAATTCTCTCTCATCTCCAAGATGTCAGATTTGGCTTGTTCGGTGCAGATGGCTTGTTCGGCGCAGATATTGTTGGCACTTCAGCAAGGCTTCATAGCTTCCAAAGTCGCCCGCTTTGGTCATGATGGGCAGGGGCCGACTCCAATCCTCCGCGGTCGCAATCGGGATGCCTTTTTCAATCTCGCCCATCAGTCGCATCCTCGTCACTCCCCAGGCATCGAAGACCATGCGCGCTGTTTCGCCTCCCGAGGCAATCAGGGCCCCGATCTTTCCGCGCACCGCGGTCGTGATCTGTGCAAGCGCGGCAGAGAGCATGGGCCTCTGTGCCGCGCCCACCACGGGTTCGGGAGCGCACTCCAGGACTAGATCCTGATTCCTCTCTACGGCGCCCTCCAGCTCGCCCACCAGTTGACGCCAACCCCGTGTCTGCTCTCCAGCCAACAGAACCTCGGCCGGGGCGGTGATATGGACGGTTCGTG
>JAJZNH010000774.1:1873-11915 GCA_021811745.1 Acidobacteriota bacterium | reverse complement strand
TGTGGTGGACCCACTGCCAGAGCTGGGCGCGGCTGATCTCGGCGGTGGCCGCGTCTTCCATCAGAGTGAACAGAGGAACGCAACCGATCCCCCGCATCCAGGCCTCCAGATAGCCCAGGCCGACGGCCACGTTCTGCTTCAGGCCGGCGTCGGTGATCTGGCCCGGCGGCACTTGGAGAAGGTCGGCGGCCGTGGGGTTGTAATCGGGCAACTGCTTCGCGATCTGGTTAGGCTGCGGCATCAGCCGGTCGAAGATCTCCAGCGCCACGGGAACCAGTCCCGGATGGGCGACCCAGGTGCCGTCGTGGCCGTCGCTGGCCTCGCGCTCCTTGTCGGCCTGGACCTGCGCGATAGCCTTGTTGTTGGCCTCGGGGTCGGTCTTCACGGGAATGTAAGCGGACATGCCGCCGATGGCATGCACGTTGCGCCGATGGCAGGTCTTAATGGCCAGTTTGGAGTAGCTGCGCATGAAGTGCGTGGTCATGGTCACCTGCGCGCGGTCCGGCAGCACGGCGTTCGGGTCGCAAGAAAATTTCTTGATGAAGCTGAAGATGTAGTCCCAGCGCCCGCAGTTCAAGCCGGCCGAGTGCTCGCGCAGCTCGTAGAGAATCTCGTCCATCTCAAAAGTCGCCAGGATCGTCTCGATCAGCACGGTAGCCTTCACGGTCCCGCGCGCCAGTCCGAGCTGCTCCTGAGCGCGGATGAAGACGTCGTTCCACAGACGGGCTTCGAGGTGGCTCTCCAGCTTGGGCAGATAGAGATAGGGGCCGGAGCCACGCGCGATCAACTCGCGGGCATTGTGGAAGAGGTAGAGGCCGAAGTCGAACAGGGAGCCCGACATGGGCTCGCCATCCACGAGCATGTGACGCTCTTCCAGGTGCCAGCCGCGGGCGCGAATCAGCAGCACGGCGGTCTGAGGATTGAGCTTGTAGTGCTTGCCGGTGGCCGGATCTGTGTAGGTGATGGTGCGGCGGATGGCGTCGCGGAGGTTGATGTGGCCCTCAATCAGATTGGTCCACGTCGGTGTGCTGGAGTCCTCGAAGTCGGCCATGAAGACCTTAGCGCCGGAGTTCAGCGCGTTGATGATCATCTTGCGGTCTACCGGCCCGGTGATCTCGACGCGGCGGTCCAGCAGATCGGCGGGCAGGGGTGCCACGGTCCACTCAGCGGCGCGGACATCCTTGGTGGCTGCCAGGAAGTCGGGCTTCTCGCCAGCGTCAAGGCGCTTCTGGCGCTCGTGGCGCGCGGCCAGGATCTCTTTGCGGCGCCCTCCGAAGGCGCGCTGCAATTCCGCGAGGAAGGCGACGGATTGCGGGGTGAGGATGTCAGCGTAGGCGTCGGTGACTGGGGCCAGAATCTGAACGCCGGGAACGTCGAGAACAGCGGACATGGGAAACTCCTTCTTCACTTCGAGAGAATACCGTTCCCAGGATATTTGCCGTGGGGCTGGGGGTGTCGCACAATCCGAGAGCGAACCAGCCCGCGAGCGAGGAAGGAAGCGAGCGCGCACGGAGAGGCAGGCCGGAGGAAAACAGGCGGCGCTCTGCCCCTCCCCCCCTATTTCATGGGTGCAAGTATTTAATTTTCCAAGCACTTACGTAGGGCGTCTCTGCGTAAATATTTGAATAATCATATAGTTACTCGCAAAAATTAGACAGCAAAGAACTTGCGGCCCTTTTCGCGGCCTTTTGCACCATAAAGCGTGCATTTTCCCGGTTGAGAGTTTGCCAGGAGTCCGTCCGATTTCGCAGGTGGAGACTGCGATTGTGCGTCGGCAGGCGGAAATTTCGGGTGAGAAAACAGCGGCTTACGGGCGGCCTGAAGTTAGAGCCTCTCTCCCGACGGTGCAAAAGTGCCGAACCAATCCCGGCCGGCGATAGGCACCTGGAGCGCCGGTTTCCCGACCCGCATTCGCTGTCCGACAGCAGCAGAGATGCTCCAACGAGTGCGGCACGCTTTCTGTTCTCAAGACCAAGATAGCAGGGCAGGGGGAAATTACCTGCAGGGGAAGCTGGCGCGGGTGGGCTTGGAAAGGAATGAGCACAGGGCATTTCTTCTTCAGAGGGATCTCCCTCGCAAGAGGCACAGAGGGCTGCGATCTGCTGGAGAAGTCGCAGCTTGAGGTTCGAGGCTTGGGGACACACCCGAGGGAGAGATGCGATAGGAGCAGGCGGAAAAGAGGGTTTGACGGCCGCGTGCCGAGGCGATCTTCGATCGAATCCAGAGATGTGCCGCATCCACCGCAATGTCTTCCGTGTCGCACGGTGATCAGTGTCTCTACCTGATGATTGGCGGATTCCTCATCGTGCGTAACTGTTGGGGGCTCCAGGTGTGGGGAGGCTATCCGTGATTTGCGCCCCGCCGGCGTGCGGGCGCATGAGGGCAGAGGTCAATGTGATGCCGCTGCCAGCCACCTGTGTACCAGCGGCATGCGCGAACTTCAACGGCAACTCGACGGGGATCCCAGGGGCGCCTCGAGTGGCTCCCGCTGCAACCACTTCCGTCTCCTGTTTGGCGCCTTCACCGATCACAATGGACTGGCCGGGCCGGAAGATGAACGGGTGCGTCACCGGAATGAGCGTGGCTCCCACGGCGGTCGCACTATCGGTCGTGGTTGCGCCAGGCGTGCCAACGATGGCGATGGTTGCCCTCTCCAGGTTTTCGTCAGGATCGATCCATATTGTCTGGCCTGCGCGGAAACCTTCCACGCTCGCCACCTTAAGGTTGTTTGCGCCGGGAGCCGAAGCCACCGCCAAGGTCGTGAAGGAGGGCACATGGAAATCCCTGCAGTTGCTGTCGGTATCCTCTCCATCGGGATATCGTCCCGCGCTAAAGCCTGCTTGTCCCACCCGTTGCGCCACGGCAACGATGCAGCCGCTTCCGGCTTGGTCGCCTTCGAGGGTGGCTAGCTCAGGACTTGTGATGGTCCCGTTGGCGCTGGAATTACTCTGCTGCGATCCATAGACCATCGCATCGACAACCGCCGAGCCATTCGCGTCCATGAGCGCGATGGAGCCGGCGCTCGGCGAGAGCACATTGCCAAACCATTGGTTTGGAGCGGGACCTCCCTGATACCCGGCCTTGGTTGCCTCTGTATCCAGAACAGGGGCGCCATATGCATGGCCACGCGAAAGCGGACGGTCCAGCGTGATGCCGGATCCCAGTGCCTGCACCGCGTCCCCGCTCCTGTGTGGGAAGCGCGTGGCTGGCGACAAGCTGATCCCCGTGCCCACATCGGAGATAACAACTCCCGCTGCATGATCGAGCCGCAGCGGATCCTTCAATTCAATTCCGGTACCATCGGTTCCGCCAGCGCCGACGCTCGCCACCTTTACAATTTCTTTGCGTTCGCCGGTACTGATGGTGAGAGTATCTCCAGGAGAGATGTTTGCATCTGCCGCGAGCGTGATGTGAGTCGCGCCCGCCGATGCAGCTGCGGACAAAGTCGTCTGTGTCGCTGCCTTCCCGACCGCGGTGACGGTGGCAATTTCGTATTTGCCGCCGATGTCGATACCAATCTTCTGGCCGGCCACAAACCCCGCGGTGCTTACCACGGGTAAGTTCGTTGCTCCAGAGGGGATCGTAAGCCACGGGCCGGTCGATACCGGCGCAAAGACCATGGTCATGGGCGCGGCCTCAGTGCCAACGGCCGCGATCCTTCGTGACTCCCCATCGATTTCGATCTTCTGTCCCACAGTGAAGCCCGCGGCGCTCCGCACATACACAGTCCTTGCACCCGCGCTCACGGGTGCAGCCAACCCGGAATCCGACAGCCCCAGGAGGTAAAATCCGTGGGCTGCCAGCGAGGTTCCCTCGGGAATGGTTGCCAGGGTCACCGGAGCCCACTGGCTTTGCGTGCTCACCAGAGACCACCGGGAGAGATCTACCGCTCTCGTCGATGCGTTATAAAGCTCGATGAACTGGTCGGTCGATTTTGAGCTGCCGCCAAAGCGGACCTCGTTGATTTTGACGGGCTGCACGTTTCGCACGCGCTCCGAAGCTGCATCGGATTCCATGCCCCCGGCCGGGACTCGCCACTCTGCCTTTCCGGTCAGAAACCCTGCGCCGGTAGCCGCCGGTGAGGTGAACTGGAAGCTCGCGCTCACGCTTGCATCGGGAGCAATGGGACCGGCGAAGTCCTTCGCCGTTTCGCTGGTTCCCGATACAGCGGCCTTCCATCGCCGGTCCGGCCCGGCAATGCTCAACTTCACGCCGGTCACGGGCGCATCGGTGGTGTTCGTGAAGGTCTCGGTTACCGTCTGCGTCGATCCCGGTGTGAAGGTGGTCACGCGTGACAGCCCAACCCGCTCCACATCGTAGCGAGCGGCAACAACATTCGCCTGAACGGCATCCGTGGTGGCCTCGCTCGGAAATCCGCGGGTCATCACCCCCTCATAGAATGTGCCGGAAGATCCGTTGCCGTTGTCCCCGCCGGTGCCCAGCAGAATCCCTCCCTGCTTGCGCATAGGGAAATAGCCGCCGTATTTTTTCGCCGCGGGCCGCGGTCCGCTATAGAAGGTTGTGAGGGGACCGCGCTGCGCGTTGCCCCCCCGCAGGTTCCAGTGATCGCCTCCACCGCCATCCACGACCGCAGTGACGAATCGCCAGGAATGGATCGTCGGATCGGCCGCATTCTCTTTTGCTCCGTGTCCGGAGAACAGCCCGGCTTCCATGTCGGACATGATCCACGGTCCAGGCCCACTGCCGCGGCCCCACACGGTCGAGATGCCGAAGTAAGTGGTCTCCATGGTGCCCGTGCCGACGGCGCGGCCATTGGTTGAGGAATTGCCGTAGTCGAAGCAGCAACCGCTGTCGTAATGTGTTCCGTCAACGACGTCGTAAATGCCTTCGGGCTCATCGCCGATGGCGATGCCGCTCGCATTGTTGTCGCGGAAACCCATGCCCGGTATGATGTAAACGCCGTAAGCCTTATGGCCGCTGATGGTGATAGGCGCCATATTGGCGATGGGCAGCGTGTCAAAGCCGCCCTTCGCAGGGCCTTTGAATGTGCCCGGACCCGCCTGCATCAGGTCGTTGCCTCTTCCCGACTGGTCGTAGATGCGCTGGATTACGCAGATCGTATTTGCGCAAAAGGCATCCTGCGCCGCCGCATCTGCGTAGCCGCCGGCATCGGATCGCGAGGGCTGCACCACTCCGATATCGAGCGTCTTGCCGTCGGATTCTCGCTTCACCTGGTAGAGAGGCCCGTTGTAAGAAGCGTAGAGCGCGCGCGTCGTGCTGTGCGCGGCCACGCAGGGGTCGCCCGCCTTTGCATAAATGTCACAGGGCCCCTGAGGGCGGCGTTGAGCGGCGAACACAGGAGCTGTCAACGTCAGAGCTGCAACCGCCATCGTTACGGAAATTGGCAAATTCATCGCGCGATTCGTCACGATCTTCATCTTTTGAAGCAACCCTCTACCCCGAATCATTCATGAAGGTGTTGAAACGAAGGACTGATGTGCTAGAAGCGCGTTGACCAGACGGAGACTACGCAGCACAAATGGCCTTTAAGTGACCGAGAATACCACGACGGAGTGCTTGTTGTTTCCGGATTTGTTCGCCAGGCCGTTGACGATGCAGTTCGACCAGCGGCAAGGCGGTTCCGATGGCGGTGGGGTGCTGTCGAAAGCGGCCGAGCGCCGCCGTCCGGTCCCTCGCTGTTGGGGACCGGGGATCGCAACAGACTTCTATCTTCTACCGCTGGAAACAATTCGGTATGGCAAGATCGAACAAGCGGCGCCGAGAATTCAGAGGCAGCAGCTGAGGAGAAAAGGAGCCTAAAAGCCATGAAGAAGAGCATCTGGAAATCGTGGATGACATTGACTGCCGTGCCTATTTTGGCGGCGATGCTGCTTCCCGCCCTGACACAAGGGCAGGCCTTGCCCGTTGCCGGTTACCCGGCGGCAAACAATGTGCCGGGCGCGAAAGAATTGCCCGATCCGAACCTGACCTACAAAGTGATCTTTTCCGTTACCAAGGCGGCTTCGGCGCCGAATCTTGTCAATCCTGGATTGGAAGGCGTGGCAAAGTTTGTAAACACCCTGGCTCAATACGGCGTTCCGCTGAGTCATCGCAAGATCGTCGTGGTGATCCATCAGGCGGCTGTTCCGATCGTTGAGAACAACGAAACGTTCAAGAGCCGGCATCACGGGGTGGACAATCCGAACATCGGCTTGATTCGAAGCTTGACGAATGCAGGAGTCAAGTTCCACGTATGCGGCCAAGGGGTGCTGGCGAACAAGATCGCCCCCAAGGACATACAGCCGGATATCCAACTCGACCTTTGGGCTTTGACCACGATGGTCAACCTGGAAATGCACGGTTATGCACGCTTTTGAGGTGAACTGTCGGGAGGTGCGGCCCGGATCTTGAGCGTGCAGGGCGTTTCCCGGTTTCCCGATCGAGTTGACGACGGGCGTATTTGCTGCGGCGAGCGCCCCAGTCACTTCGAGGATGCCGTGAGGCCCGCAACTCCCTGCTGCAGCATTGGGCATGCAACCCACCCGCGGAGTGGGTTGCGTGCCTGCTCAAAAAGCCGTGTGATCGCGAGGGTCTGCTATGCAAAGCGCAGGGAGACCGGTCCGGCGGTGGAGAAGCGAACGTTGACCACGGAGCCGGCAGCGGCGAAGGTGTTGCCGGTCCAGCTTCCTGTGGTGATCCAACTGCCGCGTTGGAGGCCGCCGGTGCGCGCCGCGCCCTCGTTGGCGAGATAGACGATGAGGCGGAGGAGGTCGGTTCCGGCGGGGTTGGAGGCCGTGTTTTCAACCAGCACTTTGCCGTCGACGGCGAGCGTGACCGACTCCCTGGTGAAATCGATGGACTGCCAGTTGGGAACAGCGGGGCCGTGGACGAAGCCGCCGTGCATCTGCACGTCCGCGAGCTTGGTGAAGTGCGCGACCTTGGAGAGATCGGCGAAGCCGGTTTCCAGTTCTTCGATGGCGGGATGGCAACTGGCAATGGCAGAGATGACCTCAGCGCGGGTGTAGGGAGTGGCGCGCGGAGGCAGATCGCGGCCCAAGAGGAAGGAGATTTCAGCCTCCAGGCCGCGCAGGTGGTGACGCTGGCCGGCGAGCAGAGAGCCGTCGCCGTGAATCCAGGCGGGAGTCATGGGCGCGAAGAGGGGCGTGGCGTCCGGCGCGGGCGCGCCCACCTTCCAGGAGCGCGGGCCGAGGCCGGCAGCGGGATCGAGCATGGGAGCGAGGGCGTCCTGGACGAAGTATGCCTCTTCAAGTGACGTGGGCTGGAGATCGGCGGGCAGATCGGCGATGGGAGCGGGGACGCGGCGAGCTTCAAAGAGCAGCGCGCCCGCGGAACGGAGTTGGGTTGCACGCGCGGAAGAGATCATGGCAATCAGTATGAGCCATTGGAGGGAGATTTGTGTCCCGCAAGGAGGGACTCGGCGGAGGCACCGCGGATCGAGGCGTCGAGGAGCTCAACCATGTGGAAGGTGGGCATGGCGTCGAGGCCGCGGCGGCGCAGGCCGTTCATGAGCTGGAGCAGGCAGCCGGGATTGGCGCTGAGCACGGCCTGGGCGTGGGTGGAGAGAAGATTTTCGACCTTGCGGTCGCCCAGGGCGTTGGCGGTATCGGGCTCGAGGAGGTTGTAGACGCCGGCCGAGCCGCAGCAGAGCGAGGCCTCGGGAATCTCGGCGACTTCAAGGCCGGGGATGGATTTGAGCAGACGGCGGGGCTCGGCGCGGACACCCTGCGCATGCTGGAGATGGCAGGCGTCGTGGTAGGCAACGCGCATCTTGAGCGGATGACGCGGCGCGGCGGGCTCGAGTTCGCAGAGCACTTCCGAGATGTCCTTGCACTTGGCGGAGAAGGCGGCGGCGCGGGCGGCCCAGGCGGGATCGTCGCGGAGGAGATGGCCGTACTCCTTCATGGTGGAACCGCAGCCGGCGGCGTTGATGACGACGGCGTCCACGTTGGCGGACTCGAAGAGGGCAATCATCTTGCGGGCGGAGTCGGCGGCCGAGTCTTCAATGCCGGAGTGAACCATGAGCGCGCCACAGCAGGACTGGTGAGGCGGAATGACGACCTCGCAGCCCTCGGCGGCGAGCACGCGGGCCGTGGCGGCGTTGACGTGCGAGAAGAAGACATCCTGGACACAGCCGGTCAACATGCCCACGCGGCGGCGCGGAGCGGTGCGGGGACGAACGGTCTCCGGCAGGCGGGCGAAGAGGTGCGAGGGGACTTCGGGGAGCAGTGCTTCCATGGCCGCCAGGCGTTTGGGCAGAAGCTTAAGAACGCCCGTGGAACGCGCGAGGGCGCGCAGGCCGGATCTTTGGTAGAAGCGGAGCGGAAGGGCGAGGAGACGCAGCCGGTTGGGATGCGGGAAGGTGGCGAAGAGCAGCCGGCGGAAGAGCGACTCGGCGGCGGTGCGGGGAAGATTGCGCTCGATTTGGGCGCGCGTAGGCTCGATGAGCTTGTTGTACTCGACGCCGGAGGGACAGGCGGTCATGCAGGCCATGCAGCCGAGGCAGTTGTCCATGTGGCGGCGGAAGGTGAGATCGAGTGGCGCCTCGCCCTCGGCGGCTTTCTTCATCATGTAAATGCGCCCGCGGGGGGAATCCATCTCCTGGCCCCAGAGCATGTAGGTGGGGCAGGCGGGCAGGCAAAAGCCGCAGTGGACGCATTTATCGAGGACGCTGCTCTCGGGCGGATGATGAGCATCGAAGCTGGACGGCAAGCTCGGAGTAGAGCTTGCGGGGAGGGTTTCCGGCGGAGCTGCGGCGTGCGGCATGGGTCAGATGCCTCCCACAAAGCGGCCAGGGTTGAGGATGCGGTTGGGGTCGAAGCGGCGCTTGATCTCCTGCATGAGCGGGAGAGCGTTGGATTGGCAGTCCCACACTTCGAGGCGGCCGCGGAGCGAGTCCGGAATCTGAAGCGCGACCACGCTGCCGCCGGAGGGACGGAGGCGTTGCCGGAGGCGCTCGACGAACAGAAAGGCCGCATCGGGTGGCGCGGTGAGCGCGACGGTCATGAGGCCGAAGGCTTGGGCGGCGATGGCCAGCTCGATTTGGTCTTTGGCGGCCTGCTGGCGTAGATCGGTGGCGACGGCGCAGAGATCGGCGGGCAGGAGCGAGGCTTTGAGGACGAGCGCGCCGGGCTGAGCAAAGAGGTTTTCGCGGGCCTGCCAGACGGAGGGGTCCGATTCGGTGAGAGCGAGGGGCGCAAAGATCTCTTGCAGGCGGGCGGCGTGATCCTCCAGGCATTCGGGGACGGCGGCCACGCGCACGTCTAGGGCGCACTCCCGCAGGCCCATGCGAAGCTGCACGGAGCAGGGAATCAGTTGCGAATCGAGGAGGGCCTGCAGGGGCGCGCGAAGCTGGGCTGGATCGGGAGTGGTTGCGGTCCAGGTGCGCGCTTGCTTCTCCAGAGGATGGAGCCGGAAGTTGACGCTGGCGATCACGGCCAGTGTGCCGAAGCCGCCGGTCATGAGCTTGTGAAGGTCGTAGCCGGCGACGTTCTTCACGACTTTGCCGCCGGACCGGGTGATGGAGCCGTCGGTGAGAACGACGGTCATGCCGATGATGAGGTCGCGGAGGCTGCCGTAGCGGAGGCGAAGCGCGCCGCCGTCGTTGGTGGAGACGATGCCGCCGACGGTGGCGCGACTGGGCCAGAGGGGATCGAGGGCGACCATCTGACCGTGAGAGGCGAGCTGGGTTTCGAGAGCGGACCAGGAGCAGCCGGCCTCGACGGTGCAGGTCATGTCGTGCCAGGAGTGCTCGCGCAAGGCGGTCATGCGCGCGAGACGAAGCAGGATGGGCGCGGCAACGGGATCTCCCCAGCCGAGCTTGGTGCCGCCGCCCGTGGGCGTGACGGCGAGGCCGGCAGAGCCAGCGAAGCGGAGAATCTCGGCGATCTCGCGCTGACGTTTCCTCAGATCGTGTCCGCCGACAACTACCGTCGCCACCTCGACCTGATCACCATCGACGGCAACGACGCCAAAATCGAGATCAAGGAGGGCGATCAAACCCTCGACTTTCATCTAAAAAAACCTGTGGGGAAAGCAAAGTAGGTACGCTATTGGTAAGCCG
>JAJZNH010000774.1:0-1863 GCA_021811745.1 Acidobacteriota bacterium | reverse complement strand
GTTGGACGGCGGTTTGCTCGAGCGAGACGATGGCGGAAGTGCTCATCGGGCGGTCTCCGCCGGGATGGGCGTTTCAAGCGGATGAGGCATAGGAGGGCCAGCTTGCTCGGCGCAGAGGCGCGGGCGGGGAAAAATCTTATCGGGGTTGGAGATGTTCTCGGGATCGAAGGCGCAGCGGACGCGCTGCATGGCCGCGAGGTCGGGCTCGGAGAACATGTAGCCGAGGGCCTCCTGCTTTTCCTTGCCTACGCCGTGCTCGCCGGTGATGGAGCCGCCGCGATCCACACAGAGTTGAAGAATGCGATAGGAAAGATCGAGCGCGATCTCTTCCTGGCCGTGAAGGGTGCGGTCATAGAGCACGAGAGGATGGAGGTTGCCGTCGCCGGCGTGAAAGACGTTGGCGACGCGCAGGCCGACGGCGGCGGCCATGCGATCGATCTCGGTGAGGACCTCTGGAAGCGCGGTGCGGGGAATGACGCCGTCCTGAACGATGTAGTTGGGCGAGATGCGGCCTACGGCGGCGAAGGCGGCTTTGCGGCCCTTCCAGACCAGGGCGCGTTCCTCATCCGATTGCGCGACGCGAATCTCCGCGGAGCCGTTCTTGAGGCAAATCGCTCGCACTTCGGTCATGAGGGCCTCGACTTCGCTCACCGGGCCGTCAAGCTCGACGAGCAGCAGGCCGCCGCACATGGGGTAGTGGGCGTGGACGGCGGCTTCCGCCGCCTCAATGGCGAGAGTGTCCATGATTTCCAGGGCGGCAGGGAGCATTCCGGCGGCGATGATGTCGCTGACGGTCTGGCCGGCGGCCTGTGGTGAGTCGAAGGCGGCGAGTAGAGTTTGCACCACCTCAGGGCGCTTGACGATGCGCAGCGTGATCTTGGTGACTACGCCGAGCGTGCCTTCGGAGCCGAGGAAGACTCCGGCAAGATCGAAGCCGGGAGTGTCGGGCGTGGGCGAGCCAAAGGAGACGAGTTCACCATTGGGCAGCACGGCTTCGAGGCCGAGCGTGTGGGTCGCGGTGAAGCCGTACTTGAGGCAGTGCGCGCCGCCGGAGTTTTCCGCCACGTTCCCGCCGATGGTGCAGACGGTTTGCGAGGAGGGGTCGGGCGCGTAGAAGTAGCCGTGCGGGGCGACGCGCAGCGAGACCTGCGTGTTGAAGACGCCGGGCTCGACGACGACGAAGCGGTTGGGAATGTCAACCTGGAGGATGCGGTTCATGCGCGTGAGCGCGATGAGCACGCCGCCCTCAGCCGGCAATGCGCCGCCGCTCAAGCCGGTGCCCGAGCCGCGGCTGACAAAGGGGATTTTGTAGCGGGCGCAGATGCGGACCACCGCCTGGACTTCCCGTGCGCTACGCGGAAGAACGACGACGCCGGGCAGTGCGCGGAGGTTGGTGAGGCCGTCGCACTCGTAGGTCTGCAACTGGCTTTTGCGCGTGATGATGCCCTCCGGGCCAACGGCGGCGCGGAACTCGGCAATCTGAGCTGGAGTGAGCATTCTGGACAATAGTGTACCGAATACGCGAGAGGCGGGAGTGGGGCTTGGCTTGAAAGCCAGGGCAATTGGATGAAGTGGGATAGGGCAGAGGATGCTGTGGATTTGCGCCGCTCCTCTGGAGCGGGCACCTCTCTTTGGGGCGGGTTCCCCACGCTGAAGCGCGGGGCTACCATCCGCAACGCCTACGACGCGGGGTAACCGGAATCCGATTGGTCAACGAATTGACTTCCTTTGATTGCCTTGGCGTGGTTCCCGATTTGGTGGGATCCCGAAACAGGAAGGCAGGGTAGCGAGGACGGAGCGGCAATTCCGCAGGCTGGGAACGGGGAAGCATGAATGCCGATAAGGTAAGCAGGGTGGAGGGTC
>JAJZNH010000958.1:12025-12926 GCA_021811745.1 Acidobacteriota bacterium | reverse complement strand
GCTGAACGCTAAACCCTTAGAGCCTTTGATCCTGTAGACTAAGGAAGTACGTCCCGCTCGTGGTCGGAAGGTTTTTTGCCACCGTAGAGGAGCGGGAGACGGCGCAGTCGAAGCCGTTCGCCGTGGCGGATGTGTGCAGAGACACCTTGAAGAAGGAGAATCACCCCAGCAATGGCCAAAATCGCAAAAACCGCCGATCGCAAGAAGATCATGGACACCACGAAGTCGACCGACTGCCCGAAGTGCGGCAAGTCCACGCGCATCGTCAAGCGCGTCAAGGACCGCGAACGTGGAATTGCCGGGGGGATCTATATTTCCTGCTCCACCTGCGAGTTCTACGAAAAGCTTTAAGCGTCGCCTGAGGTTTTGCCGAGGTAAATGCTTTGCGCGAAGGGGGCTTTGAATCCCTTGTCTAATACTCGAAGGCGTCGGCCATCTCCTTGAGAATTGCTTCGGCGGCTTGCGCGGGGTCCGGCGCCTGGGTAATGGGACGGCCCACTACCAGATAACTGGCTCCTTGATGCAGAGCCTCCGCCGGTGTGGAGACGCGTTTTTGGTCGTCGGTCCGGTTGGCGCCTTGGAAGTCCGAAGGGCGGATGCCGGGAGTCACCAGCACTGCCTCAGGACCTGTGAGGGCGCGCAGCGCAGCAACCTCCCGGGGCGAGCAGACGAAGCCGCGTATTCCAACCTCGAACGCCATCCGAGCCAACAACTCGACCTGTTCGGCGGGCGGGCGGGATTGCCCCGTGGCGCTCAACTGGGCTGTATCCATGCTGGTAAGAACGGTTACTGCCAGAAGTTGGGGCGGATCGGCGAAACCCTCCAGGGCAGAGTGGGCGGCTGCGAGCATGGTTGGACCGCCGGCGGCGTGGAGGGTCATCTTGCGCGCGCCCAGTGCAGC
>JAJZNH010000958.1:3711-12015 GCA_021811745.1 Acidobacteriota bacterium | reverse complement strand
GCGCACTGCTCCAGCCACTGTGTTGGGAATGTCGTGGAACTTGAGGTCGAGGAAGATGAAATGGCCGCGAACCGCCAGCAGCTTCAGAATGGCCGGCCCGGCAGCGGCAAACAGCTCCAGTCCAACTTTGTACCAGCGGCAGGAGCCCTCCAAACGGTTCACCAGCGCGATGGCTTCAGTTGCCGAGGGTACGTCCAGAGCGACAATCAGACGGCTACGCGCGATTTCGAGGGCATTCTGGGCAGGCGAGAGGGCGGAAGGAAATATAGGCTTCAGTCGTTCGGGAATGGGCATAGGTGAATCCTATCCTAAGTCGGCACATGCTTTCGGCTGGTTGGATGCGCTCTCCTCGGGAGCGGTGTTCATTGAGCTAGCCGTACGCAGCAGGATAGGGAGGTAATGCAAGCTACTCAAACAAAGAGGGATAATGAGATTGCCGGTAGCGGGCAACATAGCACCTGAAAGCGGGGCGCACAGCGTCACTGATTTGAGGGAGATGAGGCAGAGCAACGGGTTCGGTCGAAGGACCAGGAGATGGAAGTGTCTAGGGTAGTGGGTAGGTTGAATCTGGGAGCGTTGTGGCGATACGCGCTGCTGTTGGCAATGGCGTGGCTGGGCGTCCGGGCCGAGGCGCGGGCTGCGGACTTGAGTACAAATCCGATGAATTACGACCCGCAGGTCCGGGCAGCTTATGGGGCCTTCTACAATCTGAATTATCCCGTGGCCGTGGCTGATTTTAAGCGCTATCACAAGGAGCATCCGGGCGACCCTCAGGCCACGGCGTACTTGCTAGATGCTGTGGTTTTTGAGGATCTTTACCGGCAGGATCTACTGGACACTACTTTTTATGCCACCGACGGCTTTCTGACCGGCCGGCACGCCACTGACGAAAATCCCAAGGTGACCCAGCGCGTCATGGATCTCTCGAACGAAGTCGTGCGGGACGCCGACTGGAGGTTGAGCAAGAATCCCAACGATGTGAACGCGCTATTCGCCCGTGGCTGGGCGCGCAGTCTGGAGTGTACATATATCGCTATGGTGCAGCGTCGCTTTGGGGCCGGGTTCCGGCTAGCCATGAAGGCCAAGGACGACGAAATGCGGGTATTGCAATTAGACCCCAATTACGCAGACGCGAAGCTGGTTGTTGGGGTTTACCAGTATGTAGTGGGCGCCCTGCCCTGGCCATTCAAGCTTTTGATCGGGTTCGCAGGCATCACGGGCTCGAAGACTAAAGGCATGCAGATGTTGAGGGAGGCCGCAACGCATGGGGTGATTACAAGCGTGGAGGCACGCACCGCGATGGAACTGTTTTTGCGGCGTCAAGCGAGGTACAAAGAGGCAATCCAAGTGGTGGAGGGATTGGAAAAGCAATACCCGCGCGACTTTCTGTTCCGACTGGAAGAAGCCAACCTGCGCAAGGATGACGGTGAGGGCATGGTCGCGGTGAAGGCGTACCGTGACCTGCTGGCCGAAGCCGCCAAGCCAGGCTTTTTTGACTCGGCCAAGGTGGAGCTGGCCGACTATGGTTTGGGAGACGCCTTGCGCGGGCAGAGGCATTACAAACAGGCTGCCGAGGCTTATGAGCGTGCGGCTGCGACCACAGGCGTGGGAACCGACTTGAAGATTCGTTCGCTGGTGGCCGGCGGCGAATGCCGCGACCTGATCGGCCAGCGCCAACTTGCGTTGACGGACTATCGGGAGGCCATTGCGGCGGGTCCAAATACTAGCCGCGCCGATACGGCCCGAAAGTACCTGCGCAGCCCCTACCGGGGATCTTGATGGGTCCGCGCATTCGCCTGCAATCGGGCAGGAACTGCCAGGGCATCTTTCTCGTAGTCTGATTGTGAACGATGCTGTTGAGGAGGGACGGGCAATGGCTGTCTTTTGTCATCGCTGTGGAACTGGATTACCGGTGAGCGCGCGCTTCTGTTCCTCCTGTGGGACAGCAGTCGCCGCGCCGCAGCCCATACCCGGCCGACCGCTAGTGCGTCCGCGGGAAGGCCGGCAGATAGCCGGGGTGTGCCTGGCACTGGCAAGGGCAAATGGCTGGGATGTGGCTGTGGTACGCATTATCGCCGCACTGGGGCTGTTCTTTACCAGCGGATTGGTTGGCGTGGCGTACGTGGCGGCATGGATCGGAATCCCCGAGGAGCCGACGGAGCAGCCGCAGGCGTATCCTCGGAGTGTATGAACCACAGCTACGAATCGGATGGAGTGAGGCTGGCCTTCAGCGAGAACGGGACAGGGCAGACGGTCATTTTTCTACACCCTACGCCTGTTGATCGCGAATATTGGCGGCCTCTGGTTCAAGAGCTTGCAGGCGTGCGCGCCATTGTCCCCGACCTGCGCGGGCACGGGGCTTCGGAGTTGGGCAGAAACTTGCCAGTGGGCGGGTTCGAGCGCGTTCCGGATGCTTTTGTGCTGACCATGGGGCAACTGGCCACAGATATTCTGAACCTTCTGGACCATCTGAAGATTCCCGAAGCTGTCTTTGTGGGCTGCTCCATCGGCGGCTACGTGCTGCTGGAGCTATGGCGCCGGACACCGGAGCGGATGCGCGGGCTGGCTTTTGTCTGCTCAAAGCCGCAGTTGGACGCAGAGGCGGCCCTGGAGCGGCGCGTGGCGATCATCACGCAAGCCCGGGCCGAGGGAGTGCGGGGCATCTTCGACGGCATGGTGCTGGGCCAGATCGGAGCCACCGCGCAAAAGCGGCGGCCGGAGATGGTGGCCGAGATGCGTGCACGGATGACGCTCTCCGTGGAGGCCCTGGTGGCCGTACAGGCGGGTTTGGCCGTCCGGCCCGACTCCATGCAGACGGTGGCAGACATCGGCGTGCCGGTGCTGGCCATCGCAGGCGGCGAGGACGCCAGCGCCACGCCGGCCGAGATGGAAGCCCTCCGCGCCGTGCCCGGCGGATGTGAGTTTCATCTGCTGCCCGACGCCGGGCACTTTGCCGCCTATGAGCAGCCGCACAAGGTGGCGGCTCTGCTTGCTGGGTGGTTGGAGCAGCTCAAAAAGTAAGTACAGATAGCGGACCGGCGGGATGGTTTACGGCGCTCCCCAGTTCCCGTGGAGCGCCGAGAGAACGTGTTTGCCGACAAAGATGGCGTCTTTCTTCCACTCCAGTGATAAGGCCACTCTCAGCGCCTTAGCAAGAAGCAAGCGTCATTGTTCGAGGGGCAGGTTGAGGAAAATGCCGCACAGGAAGGCGTGCTCGGTTCTACGCCAGTTGGCGAGCCACTATAATGCTCGCGGAGGCATTCCATGGGTAACCGAACCATCAGGAATCCGGGACGGCGGAGCTTTCTGCGCACCGTGCCGGTCGCCGCAGCAGCAAGTTTAACGCTCGCCGATGCAATGCTGCTTAGCCATTATGCAGCAGCGGAGGGCGCAGCGTTCGCTCCATCAAGCGCGCACCAGGTGATTCGAGCGCAGACGATTCAGGACGACATTAGGGCTCTTGAGGCCAACCCAGGCAACAAGACGCTGGTGGATGAACCGCACTTCACGATGGTTCTGACCGTGGAGAAGAAAGCCACCGCCAAACGGTTCGAGTGGCATGAGTACCGCGATCATCTTTTCTATATTTACGACGGATGGACCATTTACGAAGTGGGTGGAACGCCGCAGCACGGATACAGCACCGGTCCGGGAGAGTGGCTGGCGCCAGCCTCGGAGGGTGCGACAAAGATCACGCTGCGTAAGGGCGATTATCTGGTGATTCCGCGTGGCACGCCGCATAAGCGGATCACGCCGGAAAGCGTCACATTGACTTTGGTCGCGCCCATGACACCGCATGGCAATATCAAGTGAATTTGAAAATGGCTCGCCCGGCCAATGGCGCCAGAGGCAGCTAGGTTCCTGCCCTGTTGTTTTGCTGGCTCTCGCCGGGTCCGCCGTAGGAACATCGAGGTCCAGCCGCATTCTGGCTGCCGGTTACACTGAATGGAATGACGGAAGAGAAGGAACTGCGTTACGAACCGGCGGTGATCGAGGCGAAGTGGCAGGAGCGTTGGGCCGCGGACCCGAACCTGTACGCGGCCGATACGGCTAGCTGCGACAAAGAGAAATACTACGTCCTTGAGATGCTGCCCTATCCCAGCGGGCAGTTACACATGGGCCACGTGCGCAACTATTCCATCGGCGACGCGCTGGCGCGGCACATGTGGATGCGCGGCTACAACGTGCTGCACCCCATGGGCTGGGATGCCTTCGGCCTGCCGGCCGAGAACGCCGCGCTCAAGAACAATACGCCGCCGCGGGAGTGGACGCTGAGCAACATCGCCGCCATGAAGCGGCAGATGCAGCGCCTTGGTCTGGGCTACGACTGGGCGACCGAGGTAGCCACCTGCCTGCCGGAGTACTACCGCTGGAATCAGTGGTTCTTCCTGCGCATGGTTGAGAAGGGACTGGTCTACCGCAAGAAGAGCAAGGTGAACTGGTGTCCGGAGTGCGCTACGGTGCTGGCTAACGAGCAGGTAGTGGACGGCTGCTGCTGGCGGCACGAAGACACCTTCGTCGAACAGCGCGACCTGGAGCAGTGGTTCCTGCGCACCACCGCGTATGCTCAGGAGCTGCTCGACGGCCTGGACAAGCTGGAGGGCTGGCCGGAAAAGGTGCGCACCATGCAGCGAAACTGGATCGGACGCAGCGAAGGCACTGAAGTTGATTTCGGTCTGGATGAGCAGGGAGCGAGGGAACAAGGGAACAAGGGAAAGGCAAAACAGGGATCAGGGGACAAGGGGGGCGAAGCCGGGGAGGAAACCCGCATCCGAGTCTTCACCACGCGCGTGGACACGATCTTTGGAGCCACCAGTGTGCAACTGGCGCCGGAGCATCCGGTGACGAAGACCTTTTGCGCGGCCGATGCGGAGTTGAAGGCGCAGGTGGATGAACTCATCGAGCAGCAGACGCGGGCGCGCGAAGCTGGAAATGTGGGTGCGATCGAGAAGCATGGCGTTCCCACCGGCCGTTTCGCCATCAATCCCTACAACGGCGAGCGCGTGCCCATCTGGGTGGCGAATTACGTGCTGCTAGAGTACGGAACCGGCGCGATTATGAGTGTTCCGGGCCACGATGAGCGCGACTTCGAATTCGCAAAGAAATACGGGATTGAGATTCGGAGGGTGATTGCGGCGGCTGGGCCGGAGACCGTTGAGCAGGAGCTGCCCTTCACCTCGGAAGATGGCGTGCTGGTGAACTCCGGCGCGTACAGCGGGCTGACCTGCGCCGAGGCTCAAAAGCGGCTCCAGGAAGCTGCCGCGCGCGGCGGCTTTGGCGAGGCGAAGGTCACCTTCCGGCTGAAGGATTGGGGCGTGAGCCGGCAGCGGTATTGGGGCACGCCGATTCCGATGATTCACTGCGAGAAGGACGGGCTGGTTCCGGTGCCGGACGAGCAGTTGCCGGTGGTGCTGCCGGAGAAGATCGAGATTACGCAGATGGGCGGCTCGCCGCTGGCACGCGTGCCGGAATTTGTGAACACAGCCTGCCCCAAGTGCGGAGGGCCGGCGCGGCGCGAGACCGACACCATGGATACGTTTGTCGATTCGAGCTGGTACTTCTACCGCTACACCGACGCGAAGAACGCACGGGCCGCGTTCGATCCTGCTGTGGCGCAGTACTGGTTCCCCATCGACCAGTACATCGGTGGCGTGGAGCATGCGATCCTGCACCTGATCTACTCGCGCTTCTGGACCAAGGTGATGCGTGACCTGGGGATGATCGTGAACGACGAGCCGGCGCGGCGGCTGTTCACGCAGGGGATGGTCATCAAGGATGGCGCCAAGATGTCGAAGTCGAAGGGCAATGTGGTTTCGCCCGACGACATGGTGGCGCGCTACGGCGCCGACGCCACGCGCATGTACGCCTTGTTTGCAGCGCCGCCCGACCGCGATCTGGATTGGCAGGAAGACGGCGTAGCTGGAGTAAGCCGGTTTTTGGGACGCGTTTGGCGGCTCGTAACGCGCTACACGCCCGCCGCAGCGCAGTCTCAGGTTGTGGACAAAGGCACTGGCGAGGCGGGTAACGCCACGAGCCAGAAACTTCGCCGCAAGCTGCACCAGACCATCGCCAAGATCACGCAGGACTTTGAGGGCCGCTGGCACTTCAACACCTGTGTGGCGGCCATCATGGAGCTGGTGAATGAGATCCAGGCGGCGGACGCGGAGCTGAGCTCCGGGCAGGTTCCGGCGCCCGTGGTGCACGAACTGTTGCGCGCGCTGGTGCTGCTACTGGCTCCCTTTGCGCCCTTTCTTGCCGCGGAGCTGTGGGAGGAGATGGGCGAGCAGGGCGCTCTGTTGCGCGCTCCCTGGCCGGTGAGCGATCCCGAGCTGGCGAAGGAAGAAGAATTAGAGGTGCCAGTGCAGATGAACGGCAAGCTCGTGACTGTGGTGCGCGTGGCCGCCGGCGCCGGCGCGGAGGTGATGGAAACAGCGGCGTTAAACGACGAAAAGGTTCGGCTGCGCGCGGCGGGCAAGCGCGTGGTGAAGGTGATTGTTGTGCCCGGCAAGCTGGTCAATCTGGTGATGAAGTGAGTTCGGAGATTTACGTCAGCCAACCCGTGCGCGCCACCCAGAAGGTGGTGAACCAGATGGGGTGGGTCTTCCGGCGGCCGCTGCTTACCGGCCTGGAGATCGCCTGGCGCTGGCTCTTTGCCGTGCCGTTTCTCTACCTTTGCTGGCTCAACCTTAAGCGCATTGCCGCGATCCTGCCGCCGGAGAAGGCGGGACTGATCCATCTCAGCATGGGAAACCCGTGGATGACCGCCGTGCGGATAGGCGATGCATGGGTGCTCTACAAGCCTTACGTCGTGCACACGCTGTACTGGCTGGTTCCCCTGGGAATCATCGTGTGGTCGCTGATGGCAGGTTTCGGCCGCGCCGCCGTGCTCAAGCGCATGGAGCCCGGCGTTCGTTTCCGGCCCCTCGCGATCATGGCGCTTCAGGCGACCTGGCTTCTGCTTCTATGCGCCATCTATTTCGCCTGGTACGAGTGCGTCCAGTGGGTCGCAATGACGCACATCACCCCCGATGGCAACGCCGATCTAGTGGGCTACTTCGTTTGGGTCATCTTTCTGTCCCTAGGCTTTTTTACGCTCTTTGCCCTCGTCAGTTGGCCTTTCACTGTCGCACCTTTGCTGGCGCTGCTTGAGAACCGCTCGCCGCTTTCGGCCGTCACGACCAGCTTTAAGCTGGGAAGGCCATTTACCAGCAAACTGATGGAGACCAACCTGGACATGGGCATTGTGAAACTGATGATCATCGTGCTGGCGATGGTGATCTCCGCTGCCCCGCTGCCCTTCGCGAAGGAGTTGGGCAGTGGCGCTTTGCACTTCGCGATGGGCGCGTCTGCCATCTTTTATTGCGTGGCCAGCGATTTCTTTCAGGTGGTGCGCCAGAAGGGATTTGTGGAGTTTTGGCGCGTGTACCGCAACCAACAGGCAAAGGAGGCGGCCGGCTGAGCACTCAGCGAATTGAGTCGCCTCACAAGAGAGTTGGCGGTCAGCTAGCCGTAATACTGTTCACTTAAGTATCCTGACTGCCTTCTGTTGGAACATGGTTACGAGGGGTTTTCTATTTTCGGCCAACACACGATTGGCGTTGACATTCTGTACCTTTTCATGAAGACCCCTTCGACCGTGTGCGGATCGCACAGCTCATAATCGAAGGGATCACAACGCGCATAGCAGATGCTGCGCTTTGGCGCTATCCGGGATCGATCCGGAAAGTCTATCGAGCGGAACCTACGCCGCCGTCTTCGCGCAGAACTCATCGAACGCGCGCATCAACTCCATAGCAATTTCCTGCGCCGTAGATTGCTCGATCACGAAGCGCTGCATCAGATAAACCAGCTTGCCGTCGCGCAGGATGGCGACTGCGGGTGAGGTGGGCGGATTACCTTCGAAGTAGCTGCGGGCGCGCTCAGTGGCCTCGCGGTCCTGGCCCGCAAAAACGGTGATCTTGCGGTCAGGCAGACTGGCGGAGTTGGCCAGAGCGAGGCGCACGCCGGGGCGCATCTTGCCTGCCGCACAGCCACAGATGGAGTTCACCACCACCAGAGTCGTGCCCGGCTGGGCCATCGCCGTCTCCACCTCCTCGGCGGTGCGCGTTTCTGTAATCCCGGCGCGCACTAGATCCTCGCGCATAGGAATGACCATCAGTTCTGGATACATGTATACCTCCGGCAGGGGAAACTGCCTTCAACCATTTTATCGCCCATTCTATCGTCGGACATGAGGGTATAGCCTATATTCGATGCGCATCAAGGAAAATGAGGTGCTGGCGCCGTTCACGACTTTCGGCATCG
>JAJZNH010000958.1:0-3701 GCA_021811745.1 Acidobacteriota bacterium | reverse complement strand
GGCGCGATGGTTTGCCGAGGCCGCAGACGAGGCAGAGATCGTGGAGGCAGCGGCATGGGTACGCGAGCATGGCGTTCCACTGTTCGTTCTGGGGGGCGGCAGCAACCTGCTCGTTTCCGACTCTGGCTTTAACGGGCTCGTTCTTCGCATAGCTTTACGCGGAGTCAGCGTGGACGATACGCAGCACACCTTGGATCCTTCAGCTCCGAGCGCACAGCGCATCTATCGAGCCGCAGCCGGTGAGGAGTGGGACGCCCTGGTCGAGCGCGCTGTGAGAGACAACTGCGCGGGTGCCGAGTGCATGGCCGGCATTCCCGGCACAGTGGGTGGCACACCCGTGCAAAACGTGGGTGCGTACGGACAGGAAGTCTCCTCCGTAATCGATCGCGTACGCGCCTTCGATCTGGAGCAAGGTGCTTTCGTCGAGTTCCCTGCCCCCGAGTGCGGCTTCGCCTATCGCCGCAGCCGCTTTAACTCGACCGATCGCGGACGCTTTATCGTCACCCGCGTCGATTACCGCCTCACCCCCGATGGCGCGCCCACTCTGCGCTACGTGGAGCTGCAACGGACAGTGGAGGCGAACCGGCCCTACGGCTCCCAGCCCAGCCTTACTGAGGTAGCCGCGACCGTGCGCCGCGTCCGCCGCGAGAAGGGAATGCTGATCGTCGAGGGCGACCTCGATTGCCGCAGCGCGGGCAGCTTCTTCAAGAACCCCGTCATCAGTGAAGCACTGTTCCAAGAGATCACCGCAGGCTGTGGTGCAGCGGTGCCCCGATTTTCCGTCGGACCGGGCCCAGAGAATGAGGGGGTCGTCAAGATTTCCGCCGCCTGGTTGATTGAGCACGCTGGATTCGCAAAGGGCTACAGGCTCGGCAACGCGGCCATCTCTTCGCGGCACGCGTTGGCACTCGTCAATTCTGAGCCGAGTGGGCAAGGACCGGATGAGCGCCGCGGTGCTACGGCGGCGGAGATTCTGGCGCTGGCCCACGAAATCTCTGCAGCCGTCAAAGCCCGCTTCGGCGTTCGCCTGGAGATGGAGCCGGAGTTGGTGGGCATTTAGCTGAAACCCAGTCTTCCGAGCAGCCGGTTTCGTTCCGCCACAAGCACTTCATGGGCTGGCCCCAAGGCCACCACACGACCCTCGCGTAGGAGCAGGACCTCCGCATTCGTGGCCAGCGCGTCGCTCACATCGTGGGTGGCCATGACGGCCTGCGCGTTGTTTTCCATGACCCACACTTGCAGCCTGTCCAGGAGCGCATCGCTGGCGGCGGCGTCGAGTGCGGAGAACGGCTCGTCCAGAAGCAACAATCGCGGTTTGGGCGCGAGCGCCCTGGCCATGGCTACGCGCTGCGCCTGACCGCCCGAAAGGTCTTGCAAGCGCAGAGCCACAAGCGCAGTGGCGTCCACCAGTTCCAGCATTTCTTCCACGCGCCGGTCGCGTGCCGCGCGGTCCAAGCGCTGCAACCCGAAGGCAATGTTGGCGGCGATGCTCAAATGCGGGAAGAGCGCGGGCTGCTGGGTGACGAGCGAACTTTGCCGCCGGCCGGGCCGCAACCACAGGCCGCGCGACGTATCGGTGAGGATATGCTCTCCCATTGCTACGCGCCCGCGCACCGCCCCGCCCAGGCGGTTTCTGTCTAATCCCGCCAGAAGGCGCAGTAGTGTGCTCTTTCCTGCTCCCGAGGGACCGAAGACTACCGTCCACTGGGACAGGAAGCTGCACTCCACCTCCAAGCAGAAGCTGCCCCGCCGCGCAGTCAAAGCCAGTTCAAGCACCAGGACCTCCCCGCTCCTTTTTGCGTACTTGCGAACTGGAGTAGATGGCAGCCAATGCGGTCAAACTCAATGCCAGCAGGACAGCCGCAGTGTGATCGGCGGCGGCGTAATTGAAGTCTTCCACCTGGTTGTAAAGCGCGATGGAGAGGGTTCGCGTAGCTCCGGGAATGTCGCCACCCAACATAAGCACCACGCCAAACTCGCCCACGGTGTGCAGAAAGCTGAGCACCGCGGCGCTGATGAGGGAACGGCGCGCCAGTGGGACCATCACGCGGAACACCAGCCGCCCCGGCCCCGCACCCAGCAGTCGTGCCGCATCCAGCAGTGCCGCATCCAGCGAGGCGAAACCGGACACCAGCGGCTGCACCGCAAAGGGCAAGCTATAAATCGCCGAACCCACTACAAGACCGTCAAAGGAAAAGGCCAAAGGATGGCCCAGGAGCGCCTCGATTCCGCGCCCAAAGGCCGTGCGAGGCCCCAACAGCACGAGCAGAAAGAAGCCCAGCACGGTAGGCGGCAGAACCAGCGGGAGCGTGGCTACAGCTTCCAGGGCCGCCAACCAGCGCCAGCGCCCCAGCACCAAAAGCGCCGCCAGCGGAACGGACACACACAGCAAGATGGCCGTAGTAACGGTAGCCAGCCTGAGAGTGAGGGCGAAGGCCTGCCAGTCCATGTTCTCTAGTGAACGGGTGCGAGGCCGCCTTTGGCAAGTTGGGCTTGAATTGGAGGTGAGAGCAGAAAATCGAGCAGTTCTTGTGTGGCTGTGTGCTGGTGCGTGTTCTTCACGATCACTGCGCCCTGTTCAATGGGCGGATAGAGCTTGCGCGGAATCACGAAATAGGTTCCGCTCGCCTCAAGCTGCGGCGTCAACGCCGAAGTAAGCGAGATTAGCCCCGCCTCGGCGTTGGCGGAGTCGGCAAATTGTGCTGCCTGGGCAATGTTTTCAGCGAGCACCAGCCGAAGCTTGAGAGCACCGTAGAGGTGCAAGCTTTCGAGAGTCGCCACGGCCGCTTTGCCGTAGGGCGCACGCCGGGGATCGGCGATCGCCAGCCGCTTCAGATTGGGATTGCGCAACAGCGCAAGTGATGGCGGGGGAAGTTGCGAGCCATTGCGCTCCCACAGCACCAGCGTGCCCCTGGCATAGGTGACGGGCGTCGAAGGCCGCGCCGCGCCCGCGGCAATCAGCCGCCTGGGATAGCCCAAGTCCGCAGCCAAAAACAGATCGAATGGAGCGCCATTCAGGATCTGCGTGGTCAGCATGGCCGAATCCTTATAGGTAGCGTCCGCGCGAATTCCGCTTCTCTGCTGAAATTCCCTCAGAATGGGAGGCAGCAGAGGCTGTAAATCGGCTGCCGCGGCGACGTGCAGCGGTGGTTGCGCATAAACAGACGCAATCAGCACCCCAGCACATAAAAAAGGGATGAATCGCCGCATCGACGAGATTCAACCTCCTGTACGCTACAAAACCTGCCCTACACTGATAGGCTAACACCAGGTATGAATGAGAATCTGCATCGGCTGCGCTGTTTCGGCTGCGGAGCCAGGATCGCGGGTGCCAAAGCCCAATCTGACTTCCGCTGCATCCAATGCGGCGAACTTTTTGAGGTCGAGTATCCGGGCTGGAGCGAGCCGCACGGCCACGACCGTCCCAATCCCGGCGCTCTCAAGTGGTTGTGGCGCGACCGGCGCGCCTCTCTCGGAGCCGCCGATCAGTCCGGCGTGTGGCGCTTCCGCGAGCTTTTGCCTATCCTCGACAATCTGGATAACGCCGTTACGCTGCGCGAGGGCAACACGCCGCTCTACGGCCTGCCGCGCGCCGCTAGGGCGCTGGGGATCGACCAGATCTTCGCCAAGCATCAGGGAATGAACCCCACCGGCTCCTTCAAAGATACGGGCATGACGGCAGCCATCAGCGTAGAGATCGG
>JAJZNH010000258.1 GCA_021811745.1 Acidobacteriota bacterium | reverse complement strand
GATCGTCGTCACCAGCGAGCGCGGCGATGCACCAGCGATTGCATCGGATCTCGTTGCTCAGGCCGAGCACGATCCCGAGGCGCTGGCCATCTTCATCACCACGCGCGCGGAGCTGGCCCATGCCGTGATCGCCGAGGCCAAGCTGCGCAGCCGCGAAAATGCCGTGGCGCGCGCGGCGCTCGGCCGCAATGGGTACGTCTTCCTGGCCGGATCGGTTGAGGAAGCACGCGAGATCACCAATCGCATTGCTCCCGAGCATCTCACCGTCGACTCAGCCGCCGATCTAGTCTGGGTGCAGAATGCAGGCTCCGTCTTTGTCGGCCGCTGGTCGGCGCAGCCCATGGGCGACTATATCTCCGGTCCCAATCACACATTGCCCACTGGCGGCATGGCGCGAGTGCGTGGCGGATTAAGCGTGAACGATTTCGTCAAGCTCATCACCGTGCAGGAGTACACGGCGCAGGCGCTGCGGGGATTGGGACCGAAGGCGGCGCTGCTGGCGGAAGCCGAAGGGCTTGCCGCCCACGCCGCGGCCATCCGTGTACGGCTTGGCAGCAATGCCCGAGGAAAAAGGAGGTCCCGTGGCTGAAGTGCTGACTACGATTACTCCCGTGCCCCGCGCGCGTGTGCAGGCGATGCAGGAGTATCACCCTCCGCTCGGCAGCCGCGATGCGTTGCGCCTGGACTTCAACGAGAACACGGTAGCCTGTTCGCCGAAGGTGCGCGAAGTGCTGGCCCGCATCTCCAGCGGTTCGCTCACGCGCTATCCCGAGCGCGAGCCTGTCGAAGCCATCGTGGCCACGCATCTCGGTCTGCGCGCGGAGCAGGTGGCGCTTACCAACGGTGTCGATGAGGCCATTCACGTGCTCTTCGAGGCCTTCCTCGAGGCCGGTGATCAGTTGCTGCTCCCCGTGCCCACCTATACCATGTACCAGGTCTACGCCTCGGCAACGGAGGCCAAGGCCGTCGCCGTCCAGGCCGCGGATGATTTGCGGTTTCCCTTCGAGCACTTGCTCGGCGCGGTCACGCCTCAGACCAAGATCATCGCCATCGCCAATCCCAACAGCCCGTCCGGCTCGACCGCTACGCGCGGGCAGCTTCTCGAACTTGCGCGCTGCGCGCCGCAGGCCGTGCTTTTGGTGGACGAAGCTTACTTCCATTTTTGTGGCGAAACGGTGATGGACCTCGTGGGTACGCTGCCTAATCTTGTGGTGGCGCGCACTTTCTCGAAGGCCTACGGTCTGGCCGGTTTGCGCCTCGGGCTTTTGGCGGGTCCCGCCGAACTGATGCGCTGGGTGCGCCGCGTGCTTTCGCCCTATAGCGTGAACTCGCTGGCTCTCACCTGCCTGCCGGCGGCGCTCGAAGACACGGCTTACTTGGATTGGTACGTGGGCGAGGTGCTTGCCGCGTGTGGCGAGTTCGAAGCCGCGCTCGATGCGGCGGGAGTGCGCCGCTGGCCCAGCCGCGCCAACTTTATTCTGATTGAGATTGGCGCGCGGCACGCAGAGTTTGTCCGGCTGATGCGCGCCAGGGGCGTGCTGGTGCGCGACCGGTCGAGCGATCCCGGCTGCGACGGCCGCGTGCGTATCACCATCGGAACCCGCGAGCAGATGCGGCAAGCCGCCGCAGCCCTCAACGAAACGCTGGCCGCGCTGCGGGCAGAAAGCGAGACGCGATGAGAACGAAGAAGAGCACCACGAAATCCAAAGCGGCAGATGAGACTTGGGAGACCGGCAAACGCACCGCAACCATCGTGCGCCATACCGCCGAAACGCGCATTGACCTGCAACTGACGATCGAGGGCCAAGGCCGATACAACGTCTCCACCGGCATCCGATTCTTCGATCACATGCTGGAGCTTTTCACGCGCCATGGCGCTTTTGACCTCAACCTCGCCTGCAAAGGCGATCTGGATGTCGATCAGCACCACACGGTCGAAGACGTGGGCATCGCCCTCGGCGAAGCCTTCGACCGCGCCCTCGGTGACAAGCGCGGCATTCTGCGCGCCGGCTACTTCGTCATGTCCATGGACGAGACGCTCGCTGTTGCCGCCGTGGACCTGAGCGGACGCACGGCCTACGCCGTGGATACCAAGGTGCGCACGCGGCTGGTCGGCGACCTGCAATCCGAACTAGTGACGGACTTTTTTGAAGGCTTTGCGCGCGGCGCGCGGGCGAATGTGCACGTCAAAACCATGTACGGCCGCTCCAGTCACCACAAGATCGAGGCCATCTTCAAGGCCTTCGCCCGGGCGCTGCGCGTGGCCTGTTCGCGCGACAAGCAACTAGGCGAGATGTTGCCTTCAACCAAGGGCCTTCTATGAACTACCAATTCAACGCGTCAACTCGCGAACTTGCCAGCTTGCGATTCCACGCAGCGGAGCCAAATTGCTGACTCGCAGACTTGCCAACTTGCTGACTTGCTCTTCCGAGGTTTTATGCGTGTAACCGTCATCGACTACAAAGCCGGCAACCTCACCTCAGTGCTTAAGGCGCTTCGCCATCTGGGTGCTGAGCCGGAGGTCACAGACGGCGATCTGTCGCTCGTCGAATCCGCGGAGCGCATCGTGCTGCCCGGCGTCGGCCACTTTCAAGCCACGGAGCGGCTCGACGCGACCGGTCTCACCCCTGCGATTCGCGCCGCCATCGCACGCGGCGTGCCATTTCTGGGCATTTGTGTAGGGATGCAGTGGCTCTACGCAGGATCGAGCGAAGCGCCAAACCAACCCGGGCTCGGGCATTTTCCCGAGCAGTGTGCTCGCTTCCCGGAAGGAAAAGAAAAAATCCCGCACGTTGGCTGGAATTGTCTCAAAATCCGCGACGGATCACGTCTTCTCGCCGGCCTCGTCCCCGGCGAGTACGTCTACTTTACGCACTCTTACAAAGGCCCCGTAACGGCCGATACCGCAGCCGTCACCGATTACATTGAACCCTTCGCCGCGGCCATTGAGCGGGCCAACGTGATGGGCGTGCAGTTCCATCCGGAGAAGTCTGGCGCTACGGGGCTGCGGATCCTCCACAATTTCCTCGCATGGCAGGCGAAAGGAGCCGCATGTTAACCAAGCGCATCATCGCCTGTCTCGACGTGCACGCCGGCCGCGTTGTCAAAGGTGTGCAGTTTGTCGATCTTGTGGACGCGGGCGATCCGGCCACGCAGGCCGCCCGCCACGCCCGCGAAGGCGCGGACGAGATTGTGCTGCTCGACATTACGGCGACACACGAGGGCCGGCAGACGCTGCTCGATACCGTGCGCCGTACCGCACGCGAGCTTTTTGTTCCCTTCTGCGTGGGTGGCGGCATTCGCTCCGCGCGCGACGCGGAGCAGGTCTTCGAGGCCGGCGCCGACAAGGTAAGCATCAACTCTGCCGCCCTCGCCGACCCCACACTCATCACCGCCATCGGCGCGAGCTTCGGCGCACAGGCCGTCATCGTCGCTATCGACGCGCGCCGCGATCCCCACGCCTCCGATCCAGTCCGCGATGCGCAGGTCTTCGTGCACGGCGGGCGCAAGCCCGTGGGCCGCCGCGTAGTCGAATGGGCGCGCGAGGCCGAGCAGCGCGGCGCGGGCGAAATCCTGCTCACCTCAATGGACTGCGACGGCACCCGCGCGGGCTTCGATTGCGAGCTGACGGCAGCGGTGAGCCAAGCCGTCAGCATCCCCGTGATCGCCTCCGGCGGTGCGGGAACCGTAGCCCACTTCGCCGATGTGTTTGCGCGCGGCAAAGCCGACGCGGCGCTGGCGGCAAGTATCTTCCACTTCGGCGTAAAGAGCGCGCGGGCACTGAAAGAAGACCTGGCGCAAGCCGGCGTTCCTGTGAGGCTTCCATGCTGATTCCTTCTATTGATCTACTCGGCGGGCGCATCGTGCAGCTCGTGCAGGGCGAAAAGCTCTGTCTCGCCTTCGACGACTTCGAATACTGGATCGAAAAATTCTCGCGCTACCCGCTGGTTCAGCTAATCGACCTCGATGCGGCCATGCGCCAGGGCGAAAATTCCAAACTTGTCGAGCAGCTCGCCAAGCGTCTGCCCGTTCAGGCCGGCGGCGGCATCCACTCCATTGAGCGTGCCCGCCAGGTGCTCGCGGCCGGAGCCAGGCGCGTCATCATCGGGTCGGCGCTCTTTTCGGTGGAAGGCAAAGTGAACACGGACTTCGCTGCAGAACTCGCTGCGAGCATCGGCGCCGACCACATTGTCGCCGGCATCGACACCAAGAACGGCCGCATTGCCGTCAAAGGCTGGAAGGCGCAGGTCGCGCTCACGCCGGATGAAGCGATTCCTCAGCTCGAACCGTACGCGAAGGCGTTCCTTTACACGCACGTGGACGGCGAGGGATTGATGCAGGGCTTTCCCGTTGAGGTTGCCGCGCGTCTGCGCAAACTTACCCAGCGGCAGCTCATCGTGGCCGGCGGCATTCGCAGCCAACAGGAAGTCGACGCGCTGGACGGCTTGGGCGCCGACGCCGTGGTCGGAATGGCGGTTTACACCGATCTGCTCGCGGTTTAATCGCTCCCGCGGCCGCTTTCCACCTGTTGAGATGCGTCTATCCGAGTTTGCGGCCGGCTAAGGTAGCATACGGGCAATGTGCCCGGAGTCGGCGAGGGCATTTAAGCCATGTTGCGAGTCGGATACCCAGCCACAATTTCACCGGAGATGCTGAGCGATTTCCCCGAGGGAATCAAGCTGATCCCGGTACCTGACTCATTGGACCGCGAAGTCGAGATCGATGTCTGGATCCCCGATCCGTACCCGTCGCACGCCATGCGCACCTGGCCGCACCTGCGCGGTGTCAAGCTGGTGCTGGCGATGGTGGCGGGGCCAGAGTGGCTTCCGAGTCTTGTGGGCCCCCATGTAACCGTCTGCAATGCGCGTGGTGCGCACAACGTGGCCACCGCGGAGTGGACGTTGGCTGCGATTCTGGCGTCGCTGAAGTACTTTCCCCTCTATTACGACATTCAGAGATCAGCCAAGTGGAATCGCCGTTTCGAGGCGAACGCGCATTACGCAGCCATTACCGGCGATCGGCGCCAGCTGCATCCGGCAGTGATGCAGGAGGAGCTGACCGGCAAGACCGTGCTGCTGGCGGGTTACGGCGCCATCGGCAAAGAGATTGAACGCATGCTCGCGCCCTTTCGCGCCCAGGTGCTGCGCGTGGCCCGCACCAGGCGCGCCGAGCCCGAGGTCCTTCCCGTCAGTGAATTGGACAGCCTGCTGCCCCGCGCAGACGTGGTGGTGCTGATCCTGCCTTTCACAGCGGAGACGCGCGGGCTCATCGGCGGGCGTCAGCTTGCATTGATGCGTCAGGGCACGCTGCTGGTGAACGCCGCACGGGGATCGATTGTGGATACCGATGCGCTGCTTGCGGCGCTGCAAGCGGGCAGGATTCGCGCTGCCCTGGACGTCACCGATCCCGAGCCGCTGCCCGAGGACCATCCGTTGTGGAGTTGCCCCAACCTGCTGCTCACGCCGCATATCGGTGGCTCTACTCCTCAGTTTGCGTCGAACGCCCTGCGCACCGTGGCCGCCGAACTGCGCCGCCACCTGCGGGGCGAGCCGCTGCACAACGTGGTGCAGGCTGCGATCTAAACGGACTGCGCCACGCTCCGCCAGTCGCGCAATCCCAGGACTGCCAGCAGCACCAGGCCCGCGTAGAGAAGCGCCGTGGCCTGCAGATTCTTGTAGACGTATTCGCCGATGTAGACCACGTCCACAACAATCCACAACCACCAATTGGCGATGTGCTTGCGCGTCTGCCACCAGGTGGCGACCAGCGAGTAACTGGCCAGCGTCGCATCCAAGTGCGGCAGTGCCGCGCCTACGCGCACCATCAGCCAGCCCAGCAGCACGGAGCCTGCCGCGCCCGCGGCCAACCCCGCCATCCAGCCGCGCACACTGAGCGGTTCCACGCGCACCTCGCCCTCCGCAATCACTCCGCGCCACCAATGCCACCATCCGTAGAGCGTAAAAACGATGAAGAAAACCTGCAGCAGCGCGTCGGAGTCGAGGCGGGCGCGGTAAAAGACGATGAGGTAAATCACGTCGGCGACCAGCGTGATGGGCCAGCAAATGAGCAGCCGGCGTGTGGTGAGCCAGATGCCAAGCACCGTCGTGATGACGCCCGAGATTTCGAGGCCGTGCGCGGCAAGGTAGCTCATCGGCGGGTTGTCCTCCGCGCAAGCGGCGCCTCGGCCCGGCGCCGCAAGGCAGCCAGCAGTGAGCTCCCGGCGCCGCGAAACCAGCGCGCATGACCGACCAGCCAGCCATCGTAGGCCATCGCCGCTTTCTCTTCCGAGTGCAGCACGCCCAGAAAGTAGTCCGCCTCAGAGAGCGCGAACTCGGCGTGGCAGAGCGCCGCCATGGGCGCAAGCGCCGCGGCCTCCTCTTCCGTGAGCGGGCGCACTGCTTCGTAGCCGTCGAGCAGCGCATTGAGATGATCGAAGTGAATAGGAACATCGTCAGGGTGCGTGGGATCGTTGACCAGGACAAGCCACTCAACGATGTTGCGCTCGATGGCGTGCGCCAGATCGTGCACGGCGTTCGTGCGGTCCGCGAGGCCGAAGTCGATGACGGCCGTGGCCTGCGCGGCGTCGCTCGCATCGCTCCAGAAGAGATTCGAGCCGTGCAGATCGTTGTGTGTCCACAACGGCGCCAGCGCGGGCAAGAGAGGCGCAAGCTCGGCGTGAAACGGAGCCAGTAAATCGAGCGCCTCGTCCGCGCACCGGCGCACGCCGGTGTGATCTGCGATCGAAGGCCGCGCGGACAAATACCGGCGCAGCTCAGCTTCAGGATTTTGTGCGGCGAAGATCGTAAAGCTGGCTACCAGGGGGTGCGGCGGGCGGCGCGGAGCACCGAACCCCACCGCCGCATGATGCAGCCGCGCCAGCGCTTCACCTGCCGCCTGCGCATGATGTGCGCCGCGGAACGGCGTCCATGAGATCGCCTGCTCATACAAGTCCACGCCCTCGGGGATTTCTTGCACTTCGTAGGTCCACTCACCGGATTCGATGACTGTTTGACCCGATGGCGCGGCAAAAGCCCGCGGCGCCAGTCTGCCGTGCTCGCGCAGGTGCGCCACGAACCGGTGCTCTTCAAGCAGTCCTTCACGATTGCGAATCGCGCGGCTGTGGCGCTTGATGAAGATCAGGCCCCCACGCGTGGCAACCACTCCTGCCGCGGAAAACGGTCGCGGGCTGGTGGTCAAGATCTCAGCCGGTCCGTCAAAAGCGGGAAATTCCCGCAGCACAGCACCTACCTCATCGGGCGTCAGCGGAGGCCAGTCGGGTTCGACCAGCGTGCCGTCCATGCCGTGAGCCTTTGCCTTTGCATTCACTATGAATTCATCCTTTACCCGATTGCAAGAGCTTAGAAGACGTAATGTGCGTCCAGGCGTACGGTCGTGGGAGCGCCCAGCCAGACAAACGTGTCGCCATAGCTTGCGCCGGTATCGGACCAATAGCGATTGTTGGCAATGTTATTGGCGTAGAGGGTGAATGTCACCCGGCCTCCCTCACCTCCAGGTGTGTAACGCGCGCCCAAGTTATAGACGTTCCAGGCCGGCACACTCACCTTGTCGTCGCGGGTAGCCTCATTGCGGCTCGCGTAGATCCAACCGGGCATGAGGTGCAGTCCGCGTACATAGGGCACGGTGAGATCTGCAGACACTGTGGTGCGCAAACGGGGCACATCGATCACCTGCTTGTCATTGAACGCTGGCGTACCCGTGTCCGTTGAAACTGCGCGAATTGCCGCCGCTGATCCGGAGAGTCGCAGCCAGTTGGATGCCTTTCCTTGGGCATTGAATTCAAAACCATTGTTGGTTTGGCGGCCCTCCGATACAAAGCACAGGTCGCCAGGCGCCTGAAACTCGCTTGCCGGACAAAAACTGTTTGGAGCTTGGATTACCTTGGGATAGAAGAACGGTGCGCGCATATGGAAGAAATCTGCGCTAAGCAGAATGCTCTGTCCAGGTTCGTACTTGGCGCCCACCTCAAACTGCCGCGTAAAGTATGGCGCCAGATATTGGCTGCTGTTGTCAACCCAGAAGGGCCCCTCGGGGCCAAGCGATAGCTGGACGCCGTAATTTGAGTAGAGAGTGACATTCGCAACGGGATGGAACGTGAGGGCGTACTGCGGCATCCAGATCGGTTTGTCGCTGAATTTGGGCGCACAGGGGTTGGGCGTAGGAGCCGTGCGCGGATTTAAGTCCCCTGCGTCGGCGCATGAAGCATAGAGCGAGTAGTTGTGGTCGCGTAAAGAATCGTAACGGCCCCCGGCGATGATCTCAATCCGGTCCGGCAGGTGCATCCGCTCCTCGATCACCGCCGACGATTGATGGTTGTCCTCCCACAGCCGGCGCGGCCCAGCGGATTGGAGGGGGCTCTCCTGCGGCAGCGGAGTAATGGGCTGATAAATGTTTTCCGATCCCACGTATGCGTATACAGCGCCGTCCTGCACAATGCCGTCGGGTGAGTAGGGATTGGCTGCCGTGTAGAATCCGGGCAGCTGTACGCTGCGCAGAAAGAGATTCACGCCCGCCGTCAGATCGTTCATCACGGCTCCCGTGCGCACGTGGCCCGTGACCATGGCCTCAGCCACGGCGTCGATGCGCAGCTCATTTGGATCGCGGTAGTCATACACGCCGTAGGTCCCGTCCGGACAGAAGAAGTAGACAGGCGCGTTGGGCGTGCCCGGACAGTCAGAAAGGCCCGTCGCGGGATCGATCGCTGCGCCATAGGCGTAGATCACATTGTCTTGGATGAGCGAGTGGCTGAGGCTGGCCTCTGCGAAGGCCAACCACGAGGGCGAGAAGGTGTAGTCGAAGCGGGCGTTGGTATTGAAGGTGTCGTAGGTGTCGGGCGGACCCCAAGGCTGATCACCCAGCATCGTCGATGTATAAATGCGATGGATGTCCGGCACTAAGGTGCCGCCCAGCAACTGATAGCCGCTTCCGTCGCGTTCCGTCTTGTGCTGGTACTCGAAGTTGGCGTTCAGCAAGGCCTTGGGCGAGATCTTCCAGTCCGCTGCGCCCGTCCCCACCGCCCGCCAGCCGTTGGTGTCGATCATGTACGGCATGATTCGTTCGCCCGCCAGATTAATGCGCGCGCCCACCTGTTTCCGGCTGCCAAACAGATGGCCCAGATCGACGGCGCCGTAGGTCGTCCCGCGCTGATCAGTGGCCAAGTCCATGGCGCGAATGCCGATCGGAGGCTTGGTCACGTAATTGATTAGCCCTCCCGCCGAGGCTACGCCGCTTTCCACGCCGGCCAGCCCGTTCAGGATTTCTACGCGCTCTTTGTTTTCGAGCGGCACATCCTGCTCACCGGCGATGGTCATCCCGTCAATCTCTAGCCCCGTGGCCAGGTCGATGGGAAATCCTCGAATCTGGTAGTCGCCGTAATAACCCACGGGCACATAATCGAAGCTTACGGAGGCGTCGTTCTGCACTACGTCGGAGAGCAGCCGCGCAACCTGGTCGTCCATCAGGTCACGCGTCACCACGGTGGCGGAGAGCGGCGCATTCTTTAGCGGCATTCCGCTCAGCGTGCCCACCGTGACCTGCTGCGGAAGATAGTTGCCGTGTACTGCGCCGAGCACCACCACCGTCGTAGTTGTAGGAGTTAGCTTTTGCGGCGCCGCGGCAGGCGGCTGAGGTTCAGGCGCCTGCGTGGGCTTCGTTGCAGCTTTTGCTGGGGTAGCCGGAGCCTGATCTCGCTCTTGGCCTTGCGCTTGTTGTTGTGCGTGCGCTCCCCATGTGGCAGCCAGACAGAGGCACAATACGAGTGTATTCACCGGGAATTGACGGGCGCGCCTGCAGGCTGACGGCGAGAGACGAACGGCTGCTTGCATAGACTCCTCTTGCTTCTTGCTGCTTGAAACAAGGGAACCGTGCCGCAATGTGAGGAAGATGCCCGCTCGGATCAGAAAACTTCCCACGCCGGTATTATCCGGATCGGGTTCGAGGGTATTTCTCAGCCCCACATGGGTGGAGCACCCCTGTTTCAATGTTTAGATTGAAACACCTTCAGCCGGAATATTGCAAACTCGCGCTCCCGGCGCCGCCAAGCCGCGCGTGCATTCGGCCTGGAAGGTGCCTGCACCGAGGGCATTCAGATGGGTCTTGCTGACCAGCCAAGTTTCTGGGCCGGACACCCTGAATTGCGTTCAACTCCCAGGTGGGTTATGGTTGCTTCCGAATTAGCCGATCGGCTTAGGCCGCGCTGGTGACGGCCCGCCGAAGCCGCGAGCTCAATCGTTCTGCCCGGTTCCATGTGACCCGCGCAAAGAGGCGTTGGCGAAGTAAGGTAAGCTTTTCAGGCATAGTGGTATCTTGAGATGGAGCGGAAGCGTGGCCGAGTGGTTGATGGCTCCGGTCTTGAAAACCGGCATACCTGAAAGGGTATCGGGGGTTCGAATCCCTCCGCTTCCGCCATCAAGCCTTCCTAACACGGCGTTTGCCAATTCGTTGGAGCTTTCGTTTTGTGGCCCTTTCGCCAGTCGAGAGAGGCCGCCTCGCGTGCTTTTGTGCGCCCCTCCTCCCTTCCATGAGGCAGGTTGCTAGTCTATGATGATGAGGCGGGGATCAGGTCTGCATCTATCCCATTGAACCGGATGGAAGCGTAGTTGACCGTTTTTCTGCATTGCGTTTCCGGGTGAGGTTGGCCAGATGGCCGTTGGCACCCACATCGCGCCGCCGTCACTTTTCAGGAGTGCTTTCGTCGCCTCAAATTTGACCTCGGATTGCCACTTTGGAGACCAAGGTGCGCGCTACAGCGGTATGAATAAGTCAAACGATTGATTCTAAAGGGCGGGAGTAGTTCAGTGGTAGAACGTCAGCTTCCCAAGCTGAATGTCGCCGGTTCGATCCCGGTCTCCCGCTCCAAATCAAGCCGCAGACTCGCAGTGACGATTCCGTGAAAACCAGAACCGATTTGCTGTCTAAGTGAGCACGCGTGCCGACTTGCGGGATTCCACGACCAGGCTCACTTGGTGGAAAATTGCCCTGGGGCCGAATAGGGATCTCAGTTCAAAAAGAGTGTGCGATAGAGAGTGTCGCGCTGGGCGGGCTTAAAACCAGCGTCGCGGATGATGCGCCTTAGATCTTCCTCGGTAGTGCAGTTGCTGGTGCCGGCAGCCTTGACTACGTTCTCTTCGAGCATCACGCTGCCCACGTCGTTGCCGCCGAAGTGGAGGCCTAACTCCAGAACCTTCAAGCCCTGCGTGACCCAACTGGCCTGCAGGTTTTCGATGTTATCGAGATAGAGGCGGGAGATGGCCAGCACCTTGAGATACTCGACGCTGGTGGCTTCGTCCCATCCGCGGCCGCCGAGAGCCGTGTTTTTGGGCTGGAAACTCCAGGGAATGAAGGCGGTGAACCCGCCGGTCTCCTCCTGGAGCCGGCGAACGACTTCAAAGTGGTTGATGCGCTGGTCCATGGTTTCGCCCACGCCAAACATCATGGTGGCCGTAGTCCTCATGCCAAGCTGGTGCGCGGTGCGGTGGACGCTGACCCAGTCCTCGGTGCGGCACTTGAGCCGCGCGATGCGGAAGCGCACCTCGTCGTCGAGGATCTCGGCGCCGCCGCCGGGGATGGAATCGAGGCCGGCGTCGCGCAGGCGGGCGATGGTGGTGCGCAGGTCAAGGCCGGAGTACTCAGCGATGGCCAGCACCTCAGCAGCCGAAAGACAGTGCAGCCAGATCTGGGGAAAGCGATGTTTAATACCGCGGAAGAGGCGCTCGAACCAATCGATCTTGAGATCGGGGTGAATGCCGCCTTGCATGAGCACGCCCGTGCCGCCCATGGCCGCCGTTTCGGCAATCTTGTCGTAGATCGTTTCGAAGTCGAGGATGTAGCCCTCGTCCGCGCGCGGCCCTTTGAGTGGCCGATAAAAGGCGCAGAAGGTGCAGTACTCAGTGCAGAAGCTGGTGTAGTTGATGTTGCGATCGATGATGTAGGTAACCACACCTTCAGGGTGCAAACGGCGCCGCACCGCGTCAGCCTCGAAGCCCAGGCCAATGAGGTCGGAAGAACGGAAGTGGTCGAGCGCCTGCTGGCGGGAGATGGACATTGATTCAATTTTATCAACTGTGGTGCGGCTCTGACTTTGCCCACTGGTGGGATGCTCGGGCGGCTCGACGCACTTTTCGGGGGCAAAGCCGGGGAGGAAAGGCCAGTGGATATTGTTCAGCCTTCAGCGGGGCTGCGGGACAGAAAGATTCCACGTTTTTTCGGCGGACGGCGCTGGGTTCGCGCCAAATTGGAAGCCGTGGAGATACCGCTGAAAAGGACAAAGAAGTCGAAGAACGCGCGGAAAAAGTTCCTTTGATTGCTTGTGGTCACCTGGGGGAGGGCCTCCCTGCTCGAAGAACCGACCTACCATCCTTAGAGATGAAAGAGACTGTCCGGAGTTGCAGGAATATGCTCCCTGCGCCCCTAGAAATGAATGCACTCCTGCAACGCCTTAAGGTCATGCGGACGTCGCAGTCGAAATTGGGTCGAACGGACCCCCAGTCTGGCCTGCCGATGGTCCACGTGAAGCCGGAGATTCGGCTGGCGAATCCGCTGTGAATGCATGCCGTGTGCGCGGCTAGGGATGGCGGTTGGCACGAATCAAGTGGTGAAGAATGAGAGTCTCACGTTCCATTTCAGCTCGTATTTCCGCCAATGTACCATCAATGTACCCTTCGAGCCTCGAGACCCCAGATCTTTACAAAAAAGACTGTTCTTCCCGGAACACTTTAGGTTAATTTGAGGTTATACCGGCAGGTTTCTGAGCCTACTTTAGATCGCCGGAAGCTGTGCCTCAGCTGTGGCGGACAGCAACAGGAGAGAGGTTTTCTGCATCTTAAGGCCGCAGAGGGGTCTCCTCAACTTCGCGCCACGCAAGGGAGAGCAGAGAATTGGTCGCCGCGAAGGTCGGGAGTGTCTTTTTTGCTGGTTGCCTTGGGTAGAAAGTGGAGTGTGTAGATGTCCGAGGCTTACGGAACCGGCAATCCGGACCGCGCGGTTCGCG